>JAZOXD010000181.1:0-6746 GCA_045659565.1 Eubacteriales bacterium
CCTTTTCTTGCAAAAATATTGGAATTGGCTTCGTTCATCATCAGTTCATTTCCCGGGAAAAGGCGCTCTGCCTGGGCATAGGACCACTTCATCACATCGTCCGCATGATAAAACGGGGTTTTTCCGTTCATACACAATAGCTCGTTAAATACTTCCCAGCATGGAATACGATGCGCATACCGCTCGGAAAGAGTTTCAAAACGTTTCAACAGCGCTTTTTTTATTTCCGGAACAGTCGCCCCCTCTAACCATGAAGGAACAAATTTATCATAGTTCAGACAATGGGCCTTAGGAGTAATGCCATTGGATTCACAAAATTCCAGGCAAGGATCAATCGGCGGACGACGGTAAATAAAGGGGCTATCTGCCGAAAAACGAGGTTTCCCCTCTTCGGGTTCCAAAGTATTCCAATAGAAGCCGATGGTAGCCGTATTGAAGCACTTTGCGAAATATTCTTTATATTTTTCGTTTTTTTCAGGGGTTTCCAATTGGTCCAACATAAACAAATTGGCGCCGATATTAAAATCGTGGTCCAATTGTTCTACGCGAACAGAACCATCAACAGGTTGACCGTTTTCATCCGTAATGGTGAGATTAAACATTCCCAAGCGGTTTTCTTCAATCCCCCGCTCAATGCGCTGTTCAATCTCGTCACGATTACGGTAAAGCAATTCTCTCAATTCGCTTGTTCTCGACATCGTTTTAAACTCCTTATAATGCAGATTGGGTATCGTTGGGATCCCCTTCCCTGGCAAGGCGATATTCCTCGCTCCAATCCAGGTCGCGGTATTCCGCCGCACGGTCGTCGTTCTTAATAAATTCCATCAGCAAATCCAGCATTTCTTCCGTCCAGGTATTTTTATCGATCTGAGCGGTAGTGAATTTATTTTGAGCAATCATTTCAAAACCGAATAAATCTTTTACCTGGGTTTTGGAGGCGCCATCCACCACCTTAGCCACCAGATGAGGAGGAATAAACAGTACACCGCCGCCGGCGCCAAAGACCACGTCGCCGGGCAGACAAATCGCACCCCCGATTCGGGTGGGAACGTTATAACCGGTCATAATAAAATCACGGATAGGGGTTGGATCGATACCACGGTAATATACCTGCACGTCGGGAATTTTTTTCATTTGTTCCACGTCACGGATACCGCCCCAAATTACAGCGCCGCCGGTTTTGGTTTTATTTTTGATAGCAGTTGTTAAATTACCGCCCAAAAATGTTCCTTTATATATTTTATCGTACATATCGATAACGGCAACGTCGCCCTCTTCCAGGTTATCAATGACCCACTGGTTATAGGTGCCGCTTCGCCCCTCGTTACGGCCGGTATCTTTGGCCACAGCATCCAAATCCGGGCGATATGGGCAGTATACAGCCGTCACAGCACGTCCCACCAATTTTCGGTCATCATTATGTAAGGTATAAAGTTTGCCTTCAAACTGGCTTTCGTAGCCTAAAACAAAGATCGGCTTCCAAATCTCTTCAAGGGTCAATTTTTTCAGCGCTTCCAAATAACGGTCCTCTACCTTGGGACGGCCATCCGGGAAGCGTTCCCCTTTCCATTCGGGGGTCAATGCTATAATATCTTCTTTACAATTAAATTTCATAAGCGCATACCTCCATCAATAATTAAATCAATTCCCGTAATATATCTCCCCTCATCGGAGCACAAAAGTAACACACCTGCAGCGCAATCTTCGGCTGTACCGACATATCCGGCCGGAATTTTTGCCAACACCTTTGCGGCATAATCCGGATCATTTAATGCATCTTCATTTCGGGGAGTGGCAATTACGCCAGGTGCCATATTATTGACTGTGATTCCGAAAGGCGCCAATTGGGCTGCCAGATTTTGAACCAAATTCATCTGTGCCGCCTTGGTAGCTGCATAAACCGCCATATCCGGATGGGGCTTATACTGTTGAACACTACCAATCGTTACAATGCGTCCCCACTTTTGTTCTTTCATATAATCAGAATGAAGCTGCATCAAACGAAGAGAAGTTTTAAAATTAAGTTGAAGCTGACGTTCCAGTTCTTCTCCTTCAATTTCATTCCACTTTGTTCTATATTGTATAGAAGCATTTAGAACCAAAATATCTACAGCACCTGTTTTTTTAAACAACATATCGGCACCTTTTGGATCCAGCAAATCACCATAGGCGGGAATGCCATTTTTTACCATTTCGGCAGCTGAAACACACTTTTCTTCCGATGAAGCGCCATTCACATAAACAATAGCGCCAGCATCCCCCAAAACTCTTGCAATTGCAAGACCAATGCCCTGGGTGGCACCGGTAACCAACGCTTTTTTTCCTTTTAAATCAAACATCGTCTTTCCCTCTATTTAACTCCATTCACGATCGTTTGCCCATTCATTATCCCATTGGGTTGTAGGCTCCCAAAGACCGGGGTATTTTTCATGCAGATGTTCAGCAATCAATTCTTCGTTCAAGGAATCGATTCCCAAGCCGGGTTTGTTGGGAACCTTAATAAATCCATCCTTCATCAGCGGTTTTTCCAAGCCGTTGGCAAGATCTGCCCACCAGGGAATGTCCACTGAATGGAATTCCACCGCAATCACATTCTGCACGGCAGCAGCAGCGTGGATCGCAGCCATACAGGCAATGGGACTTTCAGCCATATGAATTGCCATCGAAACACCATATTTTTCGCAAAGATCACCGACTTTTTTCATTTCTAATGCGCCACCGATCGTAAGCATATCGGGATGGATTACCGAAACACCGCCAGCCTTCATCAAGGGTTCAAAGTTCTCTGCAAGATAAATATCTTCACCGGTACAAATAGGGATGGTGGTAGCCTTGGCAATCTTTGCAAAATGATCAGTATAATGCCACGGTGCAACATCTTCCAACCAAGCAATATTGTATTTTTCGAGGCGTTTTGCAATACGGATCACATCACCCGCTCCGATATGGCCCATATGATCTATAGCCAGCGGAGCCTCATAGCCGATCACTTCGCGAATTTCTTTTACATACTGCTCGATCCAATCCAAACCTTTTTCGGTCACTTGAATACAAGTAGCGTGATGCGGAATAGTAAATATCTCATAGTTCTTACCCAGCATCATATCTCTATCAATGGAACCACTTTGATGAAGGATCGCTTTCATAGAATATTTTTTGATATTCTCCAGAAAACCGGCAGGAGCGCTCAGACAGCCGGGTTCATCCAATAATAGTTCAATACCCAGATCCATTTTCAAAAATGTAAAGCCCTGCTCCAGACGCTTCTTCAAGGCGTAGCCCATGTCCGTACCGGTATGCTTGCCATCCACATCGGTATCACAATACATCCGCACTTCATCGCGAAACTTACCGCCCAGCATCTGCCAAAGAGGAACGCCCCAAGCTTTTCCGGCCAGGTCCCACAGCGCAATTTCGATTCCGGAAACGCCGCCACCTTGGCGAGAAGGACCACCAAACTGCCGAATCCGGCGAAACAGCTTATCAACATTACAAGGATTTTCCCCCACCAATCGACTCTTCAACATCAAAGCATAGGTGGCGCTGGAGGCATCCCGTACCTCTCCATACCCGACCAAACCTTGATTCGTATAAATTTTGATCAACGGGCAATGTTTGGGCGCACCATTAATTTGCGCCACACGAATATCTGTAATTTTCAGTTCACTTGGAGAAGAACAAACATTGATTCGTTCTTCCAAGCCCTCGCGCATTGTTTTCATTTTAAACACCTTCCTTTTAAAGGAATTATAACTGAGCAAACCACACTAAACAACCGAACAAATGATAAAAAAGGTTTGATTTTCGAAACAATCTGTTTTATAATATCCCTGAGGTGAGAAAAATGTTTTTTGATCAAAATGAGATCACAGTTCGGATTTTAGATGTTCTTACAGTGGATCAAGGACAGAGCGATACTTTAAACCAACGCGGGTATCACGCGATATCTTTTCGATTAGAAGCAGACACTCGACTCTCTTTTAGGGACAGAACCATTCATGCAGGAAGCGGTTCTATCAGCTATTTTCCGGCCAATCTAAGTTATCGGCGACAATCGGTTCGCGACCGAATGATCGTAATTCATTTTGATACAGATGATTATTTTTCCGGTTCCATAGAATTGATCAATATCATTGATCCCGGCCCAGTTCAAGAACAATTTGAAAAGGCTTTGCAATGTTGGAATCAAAAAAATAGCGGTTATTATTTTGAAACAGCCGCCTGTTTTTACAACATTTTGGCTCTCACAAGAAAAGAGATTACCAAAACCGAAGTTGCTGAAATTCCGAAACTACTCACAACCGCCTTTTCTTTACTGAACGAACGCTTTACGGACCCGGATCTGACAGTTTCCACCTTGGCCAAAGAAGCAAACATAAGCGAAGTTTATTTTCGCAAGTTATTCCGGGAAACAACCGGTCTTTCTCCCCGCCAATATCTGGTTGGAAAAAGGATTGCTTATGCAACAGCGCTTTTGGAAAGCCGGTGTTTTTCAATACAGCAAGTAGCAGAACAAGTCGGTTTTCCGGACTCGAAATATTTCAGTGTCGTTTTTAAAAAAACAGTAGGCTGCTCCCCCAGTGAATATCTTTATCACTGGGAGGAAAATGACTGTAAAAAGATCGACGAGACATAACTCCACCAACCTTTTAAACCATCAAAAAACTCACCCTCGACAGGGTGAGTTTTTTCTTCAATTATTATTTATTAAGTTCCTCGGGTTCATATTCTCCAAGAGGAGCTATAAAACCGGCCTCATTCAAAGCCTCCTCGATCATATCTAAGGTTACATCATCCTTTGCAGTCACGGTATGATAATGATACCCGCTAGTAACATTTTTAAGAAGATCAGATCTTCCGGCTGCAAGGTCCGCTAAAAATTTTTGCACTTCAACCCGTGTATTGATGGCCATATTTCCCCGAATAATTCCATAGGTCCGGTGGAACACAAATACATCCTCTACAACGCCGCCACGATCCACGATCAAGTTTAATTCCTTTTCAACCTCATCGTCTGTATGAACCAATTTAAAGGTTCGCTGGCATACATTCTTTTTAGGAAGAACATAACCGCGCGCCAAGGGATGAACCTCCGTACCGGATGCACGCAGCAAAGCAATATCCTGCACAATCACCTGACGACTTACACCCAACTCACCAGCTAACGTAGTGGCCGAGACGGGACCGGTTGCATTTGAAAGCCTTTCTATAATTTTCACTAATCTTTCTTCACGATTCACGTTTATTCTCCAATCATTTTACAAATAACTATATTATAAATGATAAAAATTAATTTTTCAATCATAAGATCGGAGATAATAATGAATATTTTTAAAGAATCGCAAAATATCAAAGAGCTACTAATCAAGGACAGACGCTATTTTCACGAAAATCCCGAGGTTGGATTTTTGTTAACCAAGACCACCGAATATATCAAAAAAGAACTTGAGGAAATCGGGTGTCATTATTCGCCTTGCGGAAAATCCGGTCTAAAAGTCGTCATAGGAAATGTAGACACCGGCAAATCCATTCTTTTACGGGCCGATATGGATGCATTACCGATAAAAGAAGAGACAGACCTGCCTTTCAGATCGAAAAACGGTGCGATGCACGCATGCGGGCACGATTTTCATGCTGCCATTTTGCTTGGGGTTGCACGAATTTTAAAACGCCATGAAAATGAAATTCAAGGTAGCATTATTTTAATGTTTCAGCCAGCTGAGGAAATTTTATCAGGAGCAAAAGAGATGATTTCCGCCGGGATATTGTCAGACCCCAAACCCGATGCTGCTATAATGTTGCACGTAATAACCGGACATCCGGTTCCTGCCGGTACACTTATCCTTCCGCCCCCCGGACCCGGAACCGCTACCGCCGATTATTTCGAAATAGAAATCAAGGGTATTGGGTGCCACGGTTCTACACCACATCTAGGAATTGATCCTTTAACTGCAAGCGCTCATCTGTTAATTGCTTTGCAAGAAATACAGGCTCGTGAATTGGCACCAAACCAAAGGATTTCTTTAACAGTATGTGCATTAAACGGCGGTACAGTTTCAAATGCAATTCCCGATAAAGCTGTTCTTAAGGGAGCACTGCGTTGTTCCAATGATGAAATTCGCGAACAAATCAAAGTACGCTTAATAGACATAACACACTCTGTTTCAAGCGCATTTCGTTGCAGCGCAAAGATCTGCTTTACAGCCGAATGTCCAATGCTAATGAATGACCAAAGATTAATCAACGATTTAAAAAGCATCTTAAAAAGCGAACAAATGTTCGACACAATCTTTGCTGAACAAACAAATGACAATAGCGGATCAGAAGATTTTGCCTTTGTATCACAAAAAATCCCGTCAGTTATGCTGGTAATGGGTGCCGGAAATCCAAGGGACGGCTATATATATCCGCCACATCACTCAAAAGCAAACTTTGACGAAAATACACTGACAAATGGTGTCGCCGTCTTATCAAAAATAGCTTTTAAATGGCTTGAGATGAATTGAAAACTTGCATTCGTAGATAAAACGACGAAAAAAGTCGATTTTGATCAAAAATTTTTGGTATGGTAAAACTGAAGAACTTTCACCTTCATTCCTTGACACATTTAATTAGATATGATATAATTTCATCGTTGTAAATCAACATCCATTCCTTGCAACTGACGGACAAGTGGAGCACCACAGAGGAGTAAGGGATGTGCAGAAAGTTATTTCTGCTATTTGCCGACCGTCTGGGCGCATTTA
>JAZOXD010000182.1:0-2046 GCA_045659565.1 Eubacteriales bacterium
TGGCAACGGGGCATAACCCCCGCATCAAAGGCCTGGGCCACGGCGGAAAGATATTGATCCATTGCCTGGCGGCGGGTCATCTTCAGTTTTTTGAAGATATGATAGTCGCTGCAGGAAACCAGGATGCCCGTTTCACGAACGCCCAGATCCTTCACCAATTTAAAGTCTTCCTTATTGGCCCGAATCCAGGTGGTGATCTCCGGGAAGCGTAAGCCTAATTCCTGGCAACGGCGCAGGGCTTCACGGTCCTTTTCGCTGTAAACAAACATTTCTGTTTGACGGATGATGCCGTAGGGCCCGCCCAGTTTGGAAAGAAGTTTATAGATCTCTACGATCTGCTCCACGGTATAGGGCTCTACCGATTGCATCCCATCCCGCAGGGAAGTATCGGTGATCCAGATTTCTTCGGGCATCCCCAGGGGCACCCGCCGATGGTTAAAGGGGATCTTGGGGATCTCTTTATAACTGTAAAGGTCGCGGGACAGATTGGGGTTTTCCACGTCCTGCAGTTCGTACTTATAAGTTTCGTCTTCTAATAAATGGCTGATATTGGAGAGTTCCAGCATTGTATTCTCCTCCTATTCGTATAATTGTATACAATTATACCACCTATTATTAAGATGTCAACGGAAAATTGACTAAAATTCACTCTTTTTTCAAGGAATTTTATGGAAAATCAGCCAAAAGAGCATGGGGGAGAAACCTTTCAACTATTGACACCAAGGCTATAATTTATTAAAATAAAAATGGAAGCAAAATTTTCAAAAGTTGAATCGTATTTATAGCAAAGGGGTGCATTATGTTTTTTTATTTATTAACCATTCCGGAAACAGCGGAAGAAAAGTGGACCTTTGCCACGGCCTATTTTAAATATCGCAAGTTAATGAAATATGAAGCAATGCGTATTTTACAGAATGAAGAATTAGCCGAGGATGCTACCCAAGAGGCTTTGATTAAACTTGCCCGCAGCATTCACCAATTTCGGGGCAAAACAGAAAAAAGCAAGCGGGCCTACATTTGTGTGATCGCCCAAAATGCTGCATTGGATCTTTTTCGCAAAGAACAAAAAGAACTGGAGCATAAAACAGACCCCCGCAATTTTGAAATGCCGGTTCATACAGACTTTTTAGGAGATATCAACCGTGTGGCTATTATAGAAAAGTTAAAGGAATTGCCCCCTAAGAAGCGGCAAATACTGGAACTTTGGGCCCTTCACGGTGAAAGCCGCCAACAAATGGCAAAAACCTTGGGCATTTCTTATAACACTGTGCAAAAGGAATTAAAATCTGCCCAGGAACTGCTTTATAAAAAACTGAAGGAGGCGGAATTGATATGATCAACCTTATGATTCGCGCCTCCCTAAAAGAGGCCTTTGAACTGGCCGGAGCAGATGCCTTTTATCCTACCCGTGAAGAATTAGACACCATTTCCTTTTCTGCAGAATTTGAAACCCGCGTGGGCGCTCTTTTAAAACGGCAGGAACATTTCTGGTTCCGCACCTTCAACACCATCGGCAAGCAGGTCGCTGCGGTCCTTTTAGCGGTTGTTCTTGCTCTTTCTGCCGTAACTGTCAGCGTGGAAGCCCTGCGGGAGCCCTTCTTTGAGTTCCTGATCGAAACCTTTGAAAGATTCACTTTGATAACATTCCACGAAAACGAAGATCAGCCGGAGGATGAATTTATCCCTTTAGAGCCTATTGATCCGACTTATATTCCAGAGGGGTTTGAGTTAGTGCAAGAGGATAATGGGTTCTTTTCACATACAAAAACTTTTAAAAATAAAGAACATCTCCAATATACATACTCTCAAACTTCGAAAGAAGGACTTCAAATGTATCTTGATACAGAAGATGCCACCAGTAAAAAAATTCATATTCAATCACATGAAGGTATATTAGTTTACGAAAATAACAACACCATCCTCTTTTTTACTGATGAGCAATACACATATGAGGTTTCCGGTAATATTCCCGAGAATGAACTGATCAAAATAGCAGAATCAATCCCCATTCAATAAAAAAATAAATTTTTTTAAAAAAATTGGCGT
>JAZOXD010000183.1:0-6739 GCA_045659565.1 Eubacteriales bacterium
CGATGATCACAATATAACAGGGGATCCGTACCGTATTGGGAATCATTTTTCTCAAAAGAGAAATTACAATATTGGAGCAGATCAGAACCGCCATAGCCGCCAGGCCCATGGCAAAGGCGCCCACCACCGTTTGGGTGGTAGCCAAAGTGGGGCAGGTGCCCAGCACCAGCACAAACACCGGGTTTTCCAGGAGCAGGCCCTTGAACAAAACCGATAAATTACTGTCTTTTTTCATTTTAAGCCTCTCCTTTCAAAATTTTTACAGCCTCAAACAGCTTACCGACAGCGGTTTTATAACCGTTGGTGGTCAAGGTGGCGCCGCTGATGGCATCAACCTCTTTATAGTTGCTTTCGTCCTTACCGTTGAACTGGGTATAGAAGGCGGGCTCGGCACAGGCGGAGCCAAAGCCATCGGTTTCCTTCTGGGAAACCGTTTCGCAGGCCAGGATCTTGCCGGCGGGGGTCAAGGCCGCCCGGATCACAATAGGTTCGCCGGAGGGGTTATAATAGGCATCGCCGTTAATGCCAAAGCCGTTCCCCCGTACCTCGAACACATAATTACCGGTGGCGGTTTTTTCCACCTTTGTGATGGAAGCGTTCAGTTCATAACCGCTGATGTCCATCGCTTCCGTTTTGGAATCCTTTACCTTTTGGGCAAGGGCTTCATCCAGCACAAACTCTTCGCCCTTTTGGAAGACAATACCGGCCCCGTTATCTGCCACATAAACAGCGGAAACGCCCTCTAATTCTTCCACCATAAACCAAGGAGTAAAAGCACCCTCGGCGGCGGGAAGCACCCCGGAAAGATTATCCTTCAGGATCTCTTCCTCGCTGCGCAGATCCACGCTTCCGCCACCCAGAATCACCGCTGCATTCAATGCATCCTTCACGGCATTTTTATAAGCCGCGGTGGTCTTGGTCACAGAAGCCACGGTATCCACCGTATCGATATCCGCCAGGCTCTTGCCCACGGTATTTTCGCCGTAGGTCTTTTCAGCGCCCAGGGTTTCGGCACTGGCCAGACAAGTGGCGCCGGTTACAACGCCCTTGGCATCCACGCCGCACATAATCACCAATCCGGTGGAATAACCGGCGGTGGAAAGCTTCATTACATAGCCACCCTTGCTCTCTTTGTACACCTCGGTAACGGTAGCGGGCAACTCATAGCCGGAAAGATCCATCAGCTCGAAACTCTCGCCTTCCGGCATCACCACCAGCAGCGCCTCGTTGGCGGCGGCGGATTCGTTTTTTTCAATGATGGGCGCCGTCACATAGTTGGTGGCGGCCAACAGCAGAGAAATTACCGCACAAATGACGGTCAGAGAAACAATATTCTTCAAATGCTTGTTCATTTTTTTGCACCCCCGAAGATCTTACGCTTGGTCCAGCTGTCAATGTAGGGGTTCAGGATATTCATCAGCAGGATCCCAAAGGAAACCCCCTCGGGATAATTCCCCCAAAAGCGGATCAGCACGGTGATAACACCGGCGCCCAGCCCAAAAATCAGCTTGCCCGCCGGAGTAGAGGGCGAGGTTACATAATCGGTAGCCATAAAGATTGCACCCAGGAACAAGCCACCGGCAAAGATGTAAGACAACGCCAAAGTCACATTGCCGGTCACCGCCAAGCTAAAGAGGAACACAGTTCCGATAAAAGCCACCGGCAGATGCCAGCTGATGACCCGACGGACCAGCAGATACACAAAGCCGATCAGCAGGGCAATTACACTGGTTTCACCAATGACGCCGCCCACGTTGCCGGTGATCAGATCCACCATTGCCGGAGAAGTTCCCTCGGCCAGTTGGGGCAGCGGAGTGGCGGTGGCCACACTATCCAGCGGCATAGCGGCCTTGGCCATGGCGCCAAAGGCAACCAGCATAAACACACGCCCGGTGATGGCGGGGTTCACCACATTATGACCAATGCCTCCAAAAAAGCATTTCACGATCACAATGGCAAAGATGGTTCCCACCACCGCCTGCCAGACCGGCAGGTTGGCGGGCAGGTTCAAGCCCAGCAGCAAGCCGGTGACAACGGCACTCAGGTCGTTGACGGTTTGTTCTTTTTTAATGATCAGGTTAAATAAAAATTCGCTTAATACCGCAGTAAAGATACACACTGCCACCAGCAGGGCGGCTCTCATCCCGAAAAAGAGGATGCCCGCTGCCGTAGCAGGCAGCAGAGAAAAGATAACATCCAGCATAATATTCCGGGTGGTGCGGTTCCCACAGATATGGGGGGATGCAGTCAGATGCAGTTGATTTTCCATCAGTTGTTCGCCTCCTTTTCTTTGGCGGCCTGTCGAGCTTCCCGCAGGGCAACCTTGGCCAGGTGGTTAACCTGGGTCAGGGGTCGCTTGGCGGGGCAGACAAAGGAACAGCAGCCGCATTCCATACAGGCATCGGCGCCGGCCTTTTCCATGGCCACGGCGTCCCCTTCCTCGTAAGCCTTTTCCAAGGCGCGGGGATCGATTCCGAAGGGACAATGGTTATAGCAAGCACCGCAACGGATACAGGCGCTTTCCTTTTGGGGAGCGCTTTCCTTTTGATCAAAAGCCAGAATGGCATTGGTGTTTTTCATAATGGGTGCCTTCAGATCCTTTACCGCAACCCCCATCATCGGGCCGCCGTAAATCACCTTGCCGGGCTCACTTTTAAAGCCGCCGGCAAAGGCAAAGACATCCTCCATAGCCGCACCGATAGGAGCCACCACATTTTTGGGCTCGGCCACGGCACCGCCGTCCACGGTTACACATTTTTCCACCAAAGGCATTCCGGTCTTCAGGTAGTAACCGATGGCAGCCAGGGTGGTACAATTGCAAACAATGCAGCCCACATCCAAGGGCAGCTTACCCACAGGGATCACCTTGCCGGTGGTGTGATAAACCAGCACCTTTTCGCCGCCTTGGGGATAAACCGCGGGCAAAGTTTTCACCTGCACACAGGGATCCTCGGCGGCCAGTTTTTTCATTTGAGCAATGGCCTTCTTTTTGTTATTTTCGATGGCGATGATTACCTTTTGAATCCCCAGATGCTGCTCCAACGCTTGTAAAGCACAAGCCATATCGTCGGCTCGCTCCACCATCGTCAAAGAATCGCTGGTGATATAAGGCTCACATTCCGCCCCGTTGATAATCAGTTCTTCGACTTTTTGAGGGTCGCCGTTAAACTTCACATGAGTGGGGAAGCCGGCGCCGCCCAAACCAACAATGCCGCTTCGGCAGATCGCACCGATCAATTCTTCCCGACTGTTCACCGCCGGAGGGGCGATAGCCGGATCTACGGTGTTTGCGCCATCGCTTTCGATCACAACCGCTTGATCCTTCCGGCCACTGGCCATCTGCAGTTCCTCGATGGCTTTAACGGTGCCGGAAACACTGGCATAAACCGGAACGGATACAGTACCGTTCTGTTCAGCGATCAGGGTTCCGATATCTACATGGTCCCCAACCTTTACCACCGGCTTGGCCGGGGCGCCGATATGCATTCCCATGGGGATGCAGACCGTGGCCGGAGCAGGCATCACCACCGCTGGCCGGTCGGCGGTATTTTTTCGATGGGGCAGATGAACCCCGTGCAGAGAAAATGCCATTTTGAATCCTACCTTTCATTTTTAACAAGAAATATCGTTCGTTACATAGTTTTCCTATTTTACTATCCTATAATATATAATTTTTTTGGGCCAGTGTCAATATCAATCCCTTGGATAAAATAGAAAAGTGTGGTTCTTTGTCAGTTTTTTACCAAAATTAAATATACAAAAAATTCCAATCAAGTTTATAAAAAAGTTTTAAATACCAACTTGCCAACCGTCTGTTCATCATATATAATAAAATAAAGACAAGGAGGACCATGATGAAAAAGAAACTTTTTTCTGTTTTATTGATTATAATAATGGCACTCAGCCTTTTTTCCGGCGTGACTGCCGCCCAGGCGCCTACCTTGCCGGATGATATTTTTGATGATACCGGCCCGAAGGTCAGCGGGAATACCGCCTATGCGCCTTTAACGGAACCGGAAATCGCCCAAATGATGGCGGACGCACCTTTGACACTGCCCACCGCCCTGTTCGAGGAGGAGCCCTCCCTGGCCGATCCCCACACCCCCGGCAAGCTGACCACGGAAGCCTTACAGGCAGCCACCGCCCGGTTGAATCTGTTGCGACGGCTGGCGGGTCTGCCCGCAGTTCAGGCCGATGCAACCCTGAACGAATCCGCCCAATACGGCGCAGTCTTACTGACCAATACAGCGTTCAGCCACACCCCGGCACAGCCCGACGGTATGAGCCGCGAATTTTATGAAAAAGGCTATGCCGCCACCTCCACCTCCAACCTGGCAGGGGGCGTGAGCCTGACCAAGGCCGTTGACCTTTTTATGGATGACAGCGACGCTAATAATCTGGATAAACTGGGTCACCGTCGTTGGCAATTGAACCCCCAAATGGGGAAGGTAGGTTTTGGCTATGCCTATGATGATCCCGCCGACAATACCGCTGCGGAAAACGACGACGAGGATCCTCTGTTCAATTACTGCCATTACACCGTGGAGCAAATTTTTGACACCTCGGCCGAAGCCTTTGACTATGAGTTTATCGGCTGGCCCGCCAGCGGAAGCTTTCCAAACGATCTGTTCAATGGCAAAAGCGCCTGGAGCATCACACTGAACGAAGAAAAATATCAAAAACCCGTTCCGGAAGACCTGAAGGTTACCCTGACCGCTGCCAACGGAGCGATCTGGACCTTCGATGGTACCGAAAGTTACTCTGTGTCCAACTCCAAATATTTTAATGTAGAAAACAGCGCCTACGGCGTTCCTAACTGCATCATCTTCCGCCCCGACGGCGTAGACCGTTATCAGGGTACCTACCGGGTCACCGTGACAGGTCTGAAGGACCGCTTCGGTAAAGCGGTGGACTTTTCGTACCAAGTGGATTTTTTTGATGCGGACGATTATATCACCGGCACCAACCACGTTTGCACCGTCAAGCGCTTTGCCGATCTGAAGCACACCGCCTGGTATCACGATGCCGTACAATATGCGGTGGATCACGGGCTGATGAACGGCACCGCTACCACCAAATTTGAACCCAATGCCAAGCTGACCCGCTCCATGATCGTACAGGTGCTTTACAACCGGGAAGGCAAACCCCGGGCCACAGAAAGCCCCTTTACCGACGTGAAGCCCTCCAAATGGTATGCGGACGCCATCGCCTGGTCGGCTGAAAACGAGATCGTAAAGGGTTTTGAGGATGCCACCTTCCGACCGGAGTCCCCCATCACCCGCCAGCAAATGGCCACCATTCTGTACCGCTATGCCGAATATAAGGGCTACGATGTTTCCGCCCGGGGAGATCTTTCCAAATTCAAAGACGGCGACAAAACCGCCGCTTGGGCCACGGATGCGGTCCAATGGGCTGTTGCCACCGGCCTGATGCAGGGCGACGAAAAGGGATTTTTTGATCCCGACGGCACTGCCACCCGGGCCCAGGTTGCCACTGTTTTAATGAACTATTGCGAAAAGATCGCAAAATAATTTTTTAAAAAGGATGTACTGAATATGAAACGTATTATCAGCGCTATTCTGATCCTACTGATGTTGGTTCCCACTGCCTTTGCTGCAGACCCCGCACCCGCCATGACCCTTCGTGTCACCGGTGCCAATGCCACTCAGGTGGGGGAAGATATTACCGTAACCGTTCAGGCGCAAAATGCGCCTGCCTGCTCTTCCTTCCGGATCTATATCACCTATGACAACACTATTCTGGAATGTCTGGGCGCCAACCAACTGGATGCCAAAGGTATGATGGCGTTCAACACCGATTCCTTGTATGAAGGGCTGCCCAAGGTAGGCGTTGCAGCCGCCAATGCCTCCACCTCTTTTGAAGGAACCACCGATCTTTATTCGATTACCTTCCGGGTAAAGGCCGAGCCCACCGAAGGTGCACAAGTATTCGCCATTCCTTTCTATGAGTTTTACGACATCACCGCAAAGGAATTCGGCGGTCCGCAGCTCATTACCCCCATCGCCTTTGATATCGGCACCGTAACTGTTGGAGATCAATCCTTTGTTCCCGATGATGTAACCGTTCCTTCCCTCATCGGCATGACCACCGAAGAAGCCACCGCAACGCTGGAACTCCGCGGGCTGGTACTGTCCGCTGACGTAAAGCCCTACAATATGGCCTATGCACCCGGTGTGATCTATTCTCAAAGCGTTGCTGCGGATACCCAAATCACCCAAGGCAGCACCGTAAACGTATGGGTCAACGGCCAGCCCGGTAATGTTACAATGCCCGACCTGAAAAACAAGACCAAAGCCCAGGCCGAAGCCCTGTTGGCCGAGCTTCAATTAAAGGTGAACTATACCCCCGCTGAGCTTTATAAGTTGGGCTCCACCCCCGGACTAATTCTTTACCAAAACAAGACCGCCGGCATCTCTGTTGAGCAAGGAACCACCATAACCTTGACCCTGAGCGGCGAACCCCAAAATGTGGCAGTTCCCAATCTGCTGGGCAAGACCAAAGCCCAGGCCGAGGCTCTGTTGGCTGACAATCAGTTCAAAGCCGTTTTCCAGACCGGCGCTTATAACGCCAATTATGCCGAAGATGCTGTGATCGCACAAAGCGCCACCGGCAACCTGCTGCAGGGCTCCACCGTTACTGTTACAATGAACGGCACAAAGCCCACTCCCCCCCCCCCCCCCCCCCCTACTCCCCCCCCGCCCCCCCCCCACAAGGCGAA
>JAZOXD010000184.1:0-1426 GCA_045659565.1 Eubacteriales bacterium
GTCGTCGTCGTTGCCGAACTTGGGGAAGTCCCCTTCCACAATATAATCGGTTACAATGCCCCGATCGTCCCGTACTACCTTGACCTTGGCGTATTTGATGGCGGAAAGGGAATCCGCCACCACGGAAAAGCCTGCGATCCCCGTGGCGAACCAGCGGGTCACGTTCTTATCGTGCAAAGCCATCTGCAGCCGTTCATAACTGTATTTATCGTGCATATAATGGATGATATTCAAAGCGTTCACATACACTCTGGCCAGCCATTTCATCATGGCCTTGTATTTATCCATTACGTCCTCGTAATCCAGGTAATCCCCTTCCACGGGGCGGTATTCGGGGGCAACCTGCATCCCCGTAATTTCGTCCACCCCGCCGTTAATGGCATAAAGTAAGCACTTAGCCAGGTTGGCACGGGCACCGAACAACTGCATTTCTTTACCGATGCGCATAGAAGATACACAGCAAGCAATGCCGTAATCATCCCCGTGCATGGGACGCATCAGATCGTCGTTTTCATATTGCAAAGCGTGGTGCTTGATAGAAATTTCGGCGCAATATTTTTTAAAGGGTTCGGGCAGTTGGGTAGACCACAAAACCGTCAGATTGGGTTCGGGGGCGGCGCCGATATTGTTCAGGGTGTTCAGATAGCGGAAGCTCATTTTGGTCACCAGGGGTCTGCCGTCGGTGGCCATCCCGCCCAGAGATTCGGTAACCCAGGTGGGGTCGCCGGCGAAGATCGCATTGTAATCGGGGGTTCTGGCAAAGCAAACCATCCGCAACTTCATTACGAAATGGTCGATGATTTCCTGCACCTCTTGCTCGGTAATGGTGCCTTCCTCCAGATCCCGGGCGGCATAAATATCCAGGAAGGTGCTGGTGCGGCCCAAGCTCATAGCGGCGCCGTTTTGCTCCTTCACGGCTGCCAGATAGGCAAAATAAAGCGCCTGGGTGGCTTCCCGGAAGTTGGTTGCGGGTTTGGAAATATCGTAACCGTAGGAAGCGGCCATTTGCTTCAGCATCTCCAAAGCGCGGATCTGCTCGGAAAGTTCTTCACGCTCCCGGATTACATCGGAATACATAATGATCCGGGTGGTGTCCTTTTGATATTGCTTATATTCGATCAGCCGATCCACCCCGTAAAGGGCTACCCGGCGATAATCGCCGATGATGCGGCCCCGGCCGTAAGCATCGGGCAGGCCGGTGATGATATGGCTGGAACGGCAACGGCGCATTTCGGGGGTATAAACATCGAAAACACCGGCGTTATGGGTCTTGCGGTGTTCGGTGAAGAACTCCACAATTTCGGGATCCACGGTATAGCCGTTATCCTTGCAGGCCTTTACCGCCATACGGATGCCGCCGTTGGGCTGCAATGCCCGCTTAAGGGGCTTATCGGTCTGCAGGCCGATGATCTTTTCTTTTTCTTTA
>JAZOXD010000185.1:0-1437 GCA_045659565.1 Eubacteriales bacterium
TGTGTTACCCTGAGCGTCCAGGCCCCCACATTATAGCGGCGGCGTACCCTGTTCCTTTGCGGCGGCGTGCTCAGCTCCCAGGCCCTCGCAAATACCGGCTGCACTTCTTGAAGCGGCATCCGGCTGATCGTTTCTTCATCCGTTCCTTCCAGGATGGCCGCAAGGGCCACCATCCGGTCCGTTGCGTCCTTCTTCTCATCGGCGAAAACCGCCCTAATCTGAGCGAATTTCAAAAGGTTGATATTATCCCATTGGTTTGCCATAATCTCATAAATAAAGTATCTTTATTGCTTAAATTCGTGCAAGTGCTAAACAAAGCGGATGGAGTAATTCCCGGAACGCTCCGCCAAATCCCGGACGGCATAGCGGCAGGCGTCCAGGGCGTGGTTGAAGTTGTCGCAGGGCACTTCCAGGATTTTGTCGTTCCGGTCCTTTTCCCACATATAGTTCAGGGCTTCGGTCTGGATGTCCGGGGAGTTTTTCAGTATATGCATATTAAAGCCCTTCATTATCTGGATGCCGCCCACGATACTGCCGGGGCCTTTCTTGCAGGAGTGAATGTTCCAGCCCATCCGGTAAAGTTCTTCAATCTGCACCATAGCTTCGCTGTCGCCGATAATCCTGTCCTTGTTCCGCTGGACGCCGGCCCTTTCCAGCTCCCTGGATATATCTTCCGTAACCAGGCCGGTCTTGTAGCAGATTTGTTCCAGGTATAAATCTTTTTCCTTGATGCCCACCCGGACCACCGCCGCCGGATCATTGAAGCCGAAGTCAATGCCGTAACGGATGCGGCACCCTTCGGGCATAGCGTCCACAAGGTCAAAGTCGGGGAACACAAGGCCCTCCAGCCGCCCTTCCAGGCCCAGGCCGTACACTCGCCACCAGTTCCGGTCCTTCTTGTGGCTCTCAATTTCGGCAATCTGGGCGGCGGCAAGGTGTGCGTTGTCCTTGTAGGTAGAATGAATTTTCACGGCGTCCGGCCTGCTCAAAATGTGCTCGCCCATCCAGAAGGCAGAAACCGGGTTATAATCAAAGAACTTCTTTCCGGATGTTCGCACCATCAGCTGGCGGACCACTTCGTAACCCAGGCGGTTCGCTTCGTTCACGAATAAGACGGAACGCTGGCTGCCTAAAACCTTTTCGTACTGGTCTGCGGAAAAAAATTCAATGATACTGCACCCGATTTCCCAGGTGTGGGTGCTTTTGTTTTCGTGGTATTCAATCGGAAGCTCGTTTATTACCCTTTCAAAATCTCGCATCGCCCCCTGCCGGAGCTGCGGAAAGGTCTGGGTTACCACTGAAATAACCAGGGGTTCGGCGGATGCGTTTGCGATAAGGGCCAGGAGTTGAAGAACGGAATATGTTTTGCCGCTTCGTGTGCCCCCTTCGTTTACGATTATGTTTATATCCGGGTTTTCCCACGCCTGGAAGGTCTGG
>JAZOXD010000186.1:0-1097 GCA_045659565.1 Eubacteriales bacterium
ATCCGTTCCCATTGCAAAACAGATCTTTCCTTGCAGACCACCGGCGTGGCTTTGGATCTGCGGTTGTTTCCTTCGGATGTAAAGGGGGAGGGAGGCTTGCAGGTGCTGATGGGGCTGATTAAAGGCTTTGTGGCCCTGGGGGGTTATTTTATGCAGATCGACGTGGCGGATACCGCCGTTCTGCGGCAGGCCCAAAAGCACCCCGAGGATTTTCCTGCTCTGGCAGTGCGGATCAGCGGCTGGAACGCTCGGTTTGTCACCCTTTCCAAGGAATGGCAGGATATGGTGATCGCCAATTTGGAACGGTAAATATTTTGGTTGAAATATCGGCAGGGTTGGTGTAGAATAATATAGTAAGGAAGGGAGGCGCTGAAATGAAACGGATCATAACCATAGGAATGGCAATTTTAATTTGCCTGAGCCTTTCTTTGGGCGCCTTTGCCCAGATGGATGAAGAACATCCGCCCCGATTGGTGGATACCGCCGATCTGCTCTCCGCCACGGAGGAAACCATCCTGATGGAGCAGTTGGATGAGATCAGCCTGCGGCAAAAGACGGATGTGGTGATCGTTACGGTAAGCCATCTGGAGGAGTATGACCCCGAAGACTTCGCCAAAGATTATTATAAGCGCCACAATTATGGGCAGGGGCTGCGCAATAACGGCGTTTTGTTGCTGATTAGTGAAGAAAGCGGCCTTTACACCAAGGGCTTTGGAACCAAAGCGGTGAACAAAAACGGCGAAGAATATCTGATGGAGCAATTGGACCCCTCCCTACAGGCCAAGGAATATGCCAAGGCCTTCAGCCTGTTTGCCACCGAAACCGATTCCCTTTTGGAAATGGCTCGGCAGGGGCGCCCCTATAAGCCCCCCTTTAGCAGTTGGCTTTATTGGATGATGGGCCTGGGGGCGGCGGTAGCTGTTTATTTTGGGGTGGCCGCCTTCCTGCATTTTCGCAAAAAATGAGTTTTGCACAACTGTTAGTAATTCCTGTTCAAAAAATTACACCCCGTATTTTCCCTTGACAAACAGAAATCACGGGAGCAACCGCATTCCGGGTTTTTTAGGGTAAAATTTTTTGGTCCCCGTCGGCCAAGG
>JAZOXD010000187.1:0-2853 GCA_045659565.1 Eubacteriales bacterium
CTGCGGTGGAAGCAGGGGAGAAGTTGGGCTTTCTGCCCGGGGACTTGCAGAATAAGGTGGATCCTTATCTGCGCCCTCTTTATGATGCCCTCTTTGAAATGCTGGGTCCCGAAACGGTGGCCGGCTATATGGAGAAAAATATTATTGAGATTGCGCCCCTGGCCTATATGCGGGGCCGCACCTTGGATAATAGTTATATTATTTTGGATGAAGCCCAAAATACCAGTATTGAGCAGATGAAAATGTTCCTCACTCGCTTTGGTTTCAATTCCAAGATCGTGGTTACCGGGGATCCCACTCAGATCGATCTGGACGGCAAGGCCTCCGGCCTGATGCACGCTTTGAAGATCTTGAGGGATATCGAGGATATTGGGATCCACCATTTTGAGAAAAAAGATATTGTGCGCCACGCTTTGGTACAAAAGATCGTGGATGCCTATGAAAGGAAAAGCCGTGAAAGTAATCGTAACACTGGAAAATGATCAATTTGCCCAACTTATTCAACAATCCGTGGAAGCCGCTTTGGCTTACGAAGGCTTTGAGCGGGATGCGGAAGTGGAAGTTATGTTCGCCGATCTGGCAGAAATCCACGCCATCAACTTGGAGCAACGAGGGGTGGATCGCCCCACCGACGTGCTCTCTTTTCCTATGGAAGAGGATTTGGATGACGCCATGCCCGATCCTGCCACCGGCGCCATCTTTTTGGGCAGTATGGTGCTTTGTTTGGAAAAAGCAAAAATGCAAGCAGAGGAATATGGCCATTCCCTTGAGCGGGAAGTAGCCTTTTTAACCGTACATAGTGTTCTCCACCTGCTGGGCTACGACCACGAACTGGGCGAAGCCGAAGAAAAGGAAATGTTTGAAAAACAGGACGAGATTTTAAACGAAATGGGGATCACCCGATGAGAAAGTTATGGAAAAGTTTTGGCTATGCCTTTCGGGGCATCGGCTATAACGTTGCCTATGAACGCAATTTCCGTATCCATTGTTGTGCCGCGGTCACCATGCTGCTGTTAAGCGCTTTTTATGATTTTGGGAACGCAGAATGGGCGATTCTGATTATGCAAATCGCGATGATCTTCAGTGCAGAAAGCCTGAACACGGCGGTGGAGCAAACCGATAACGCTGTAACCGAAGAGCATTCCCGTAAAATTCGCAACGCCAAGGATAGTGCCGCCGCAGCAGTCCTTTTTGCCGCCATCGGTTCGGTGGCGGTGGCCTATTTCCTCTTTTGGGATGTGGCGGTCTTTCGGGCGGTTTTCGCCTGGATCTCCGTTTGGTATCGGCTGTTGGGGCTCATTTTGTATGTGGCCCTTTGGTCGGTGTTGATCTTTTGTAAAAAAACCTATAAAAAAGGATAAAATATGAACACAAAAACTGTATTTGCAACCCTGATGGGCCGCCCCAATGTGGGCAAGTCCACTCTTTTGAATCAATTGATTGGCGAAAAGGTTTCCATCGTCTCTCCAAAACCCCAAACCACCCGAACTCGCATCACCGGCATCCTTACCAAAGAAGACACCCAGTTTGTCTTTTTGGATATGCCCGGCTTTATCACCGGTAAAAATGGATTGGGCAAGCGGATGGAGCAAACCGTCAGCGAAACGGTGGACGAAACCGAGATCGCCGTGTTCGTAGCCGAGGCCAAAGCCCCCAATGCCGCCGAACTTGCCATGCTGGAACGGCTGCAGATGATGGGTACTCCTGCCATTTTGGTGCTGAATAAGATCGATGCGGTTCCTAAGGAAAAGATTTTGGGCGCCATTGCCGCCTTTACGGCTAAATTTGAATTTTTGGCAGTGATCCCCTTGAGCGCCAAAACCGGCGATGGGGTAGGGATCCTGTTGGAAGAATTGGAAAAACACGCCGAAGAATCCCCATTCTTTTTCGATCCCGACCAATTGAGCGACCAGCCCGAGGCTGTTTATGCCTGTGAGGTGGTGCGGGAGAAAATGCTCTATCTTTTGGGCGAAGAAGTTCCCCATGGTGTCGCCCTGGCGGTGGATCAATTTGAAGAAGAGGATGGCCTGATTTCCATCTATATGGTGATCTATTGCTCCAAGGATTCCCATAAGGGGATCATCATCGGCAAGCAGGGGGCCAAACTCAAAGAGATCAGCACCCGCGCCCGCGAGGAACTGGAACGTCATTTCGAACGCAAGGTCTTTTTGAAATGCTTTGTCAAGGTAAAACGCGATTGGGAAAACAATAGCGGTATGCTGGATTCCCTGGGCTTTTCTGCCGAATGATCCATTAACAAACTTTCCCACGGCTTTCAGTCACTTTTTCGTGCATCATAAAATATGATAATATATATGAGGAGTGATGCATCGTGACCCAGAAGGAAGCCTGGAACTATTTTGAAAAAACCGGAAGCGTGGAAGCCTATTTGCTCTATCACGCCCTGGAAAGCAAGGAGAAACAACCGGATGACCTGCAAAGTCAAGGGTATTCTGCTGCGCATCAAACCAACGATCCATGAAGAACGAGCCTTAACGATCTTAACGGATCAGATGGGCTGTATCACGGTTTTTGCCAAGGCCGGCAAAAAAGCCCAATATGATCAGTTCTATTATGGAGAATGGGTGCTTTATCAAACCGGCGGCGGAAACTATTTGCTGAATTCTTTTGCGTTGGAGGAACCCTTCCATCTAATGCGCGAAAAAATTGAAAATACCTTTCTGGCCGGTTATTTTGCCCAGGTGGTGCTGTATTTCGGCCGAAGCAACGAAGCCGAAACCGGTTTTTTGCTCTCGTTGCTGCTAAATAGCTTGTATCTGTTAGGTAAAGGGAAAGCGCCCTTGCTGGTCAAAAGTGTTTTTGAACTCAAGACCATGCAGATGATGGGCTATT
>JAZOXD010000188.1:0-1848 GCA_045659565.1 Eubacteriales bacterium
TCCACACCCACATTCATCTTTTCCAGAGTTTTGCGCAAGGCATCGGGCATTTCTGCCAATTTGCCGGCCACATCGATGGATGCGATGGCTTCGTCATAGTCCTTAACCAGTTCGTTGCCGTTCACGGCGGTCAAAATGGTCTTACTGATGGCGGGGCGGACAAACTTGGTATCCATCCAATCGGCAACGGGAGCACTGAGGCTGATGGCCAATACCACAGCCACCAGGCCGCCCACCAAGGAAAAGACGGTTTTGATCAGCCCTTTTTTCATGGCAAACCAAACAGAGACCGCCAAAATGACCACTACAATCAAATCTAATATCCAGTTCATATCATATGCCTCCTAAGAGATTTTATTATAGATACTTTTCATTTCGCCAATAACCACCACGGCATCCTTTTGCAAAAATGCGATGGTTTGGGCATTTTCGGGTTCATCCTGCCACAAAAGCTTACCACCGGAGGAATAAACCGCACTTTTGCGGTTCCCCAGCAAAGCAACACGCCCATCCCGATAGTCCAGAGCAATTCCGTAAAAAGCGGCATCGAAGGTTTCTTTGACCTTGGCTTTTTCGTTGCAGATCACCAGCTGGCTATCGCCGTTTTCGGAGGCAGAAAGCGCAAAAACATTATTTTCGCCATCCTCCATGGAGTAGCATTGCAGGACCTTATTTTCAAATTCATAGCGACCGATCTCGGTCCCCTTTTCAGAAACGGCGACCACACCCCAATTGAAAAGGCCGTTGATCACGCCGTTTTTCTTGACAGAAAGATGGACGCAGGGGCTACCTTCAAAGGGCAGCGACCATTCCACTTTTTCTTTATTCAAACGGAAACAGACCAGTTCCGGAATGATATCGGCCCCTTCCACATTCAGGGTGGAAAGGATCACCGATTTATGATCCAGAGTAACGGCTGCATCCACAATATAACGACCCAGGCTGCTATAGCGGTAAACCTCCCGGTAGGACGCGTCATACACAAAAACCTTGGCCAGGTAGCCTTCGCTTTCGGTCACCACCACCAACCAGCCGTTTTCGTTCATCCGGGCGGTGATAATGGGATCTTCTGTCTGATGGTTAAAAAGGACCGAGAAGGAATCGGCCACCATCAGACCGGTACCGCCGTTATCGTAAACAAACACATAACGGCTATTGGAGGAAATACAAGGATTCCGATAACCCAAAGCGGTGTTTTGGAACTCGGTTCCGTTCCGATCGGTGATGATCAGTTTTTCCACAGTGGCATGGGCCAGGCCGTCTTTATAGACCACGGTTTTCCCCACGGTGGCGGAATCAAAGCGGATCTCGCCGTTATCTGCCGCCACAGAGTTCATCCCCATATTGATCTTGGTCATCAGCCGGCGGAAGTTGTCGCCGTTGATCTGGTCCCGATTGGAAAAAAGAAAGATCAGAGCCACCATCACCATCGCCAACAACAGCACATAGCGGATATACTTTAAAGAACCGGGCGCCTTGGGAGCAGGTTCGTTTTTTTGTTCCTCTTGATTAGGAATCTCTTCCTGTTTTCTCACGATGGGGCACCTCCTTTTCATCATAGTAAACCCGGTTCAGATACAGGCCGTGGGCGGGCATCGTTTTGCCGCCCAGGGAACGGTCCCCTGAAGCGATAATCCCGGGCAGGTCCGCCAAAGAGATCTTGCCCAACGCCACAAACAAAAGGGTTCCGGCCATAATCCGAACCATATTATATAAAAATCCGTTACCAACCACTCGGAAGGTGAGTACATTATCAACACGCCCCACCCCGCTATAGTAAATGGTACGGGTGGTTTCTTCGATCTTGGAGCCGGTGGACATAAAGCCCTTGAAATCATGGGTGCCCAA
>JAZOXD010000189.1:0-6533 GCA_045659565.1 Eubacteriales bacterium
CCGATATCCACCACCATGCTACCGGTGGGTTCCCCAACGGGCAGACCGGCACCGATGGCTGCCGCCAAAGGCTCTTCAATGATCCGCACATCTTTGGCACCGGTTTCATAAGCGGCGTTTTCCACGGCACGATGCTCCACATCGGTAACCCCAAAGGGGATGCAGATCAGGATCCGCTTACGGCTGAAGGCCGTATTACCCATCGTCTTTTTCAAGAAAAAGCGCAGCATAGCGGCGCCGCTTTCAAAGTCGGCGATCACGCCTTCTTTCAAGGGGCGCACGGCGCGGATGCTCATGGGCGTACGGCCGATCATCTCCTTGGCCTCCTGGCCCACGGCCACCACCCGGTTCATGGCAGTATCGATAGCCACCACGCTGGGCTCCCGCAGGATGATCCCTTTACCACTGCGGTATACAATGGTATTGGCGGTACCTAAATCGATGCCGATGTCGGTGTAGCTGGCGAATTTGAATTTGCGCAAAATTTGCATGATTTTGTCTTTGTTGAATTCCATTTTTATATCCTTTCCGCTTCTTCCTGAAATTTTTCGGTGGGAAATCCCATAATGTTATGAAAACTGCCCCGGTATTGGGCCACAAAGCCACTGTCCTGGATTCCGTAAGCTCCGGCCTTATCCATGGGAGAGCCGGTGGCAATATAGGCATTGATCTCGGCATCGGTGAGGGGGCGGAACTGTACCTCTGCCCCGTCCGCAAAGATCCGCTCTTTTCCGTTTTTGGCCAGATAAACCCCGGTATACACCTGATGGGTTTTGCCGCTCATGGCCTTCAGCATCCGGAAGGCTTCGGCCGGGGAGGCGGGCTTGCCCAAAACCTTCCCTTGGAAAACCACCACGGTATCGGCCGCCACCAAAAGCCCCTCTTGCGGGGGTTCCACCGAGCGGCCCTTTCCGGTGGCCAGCGCCTGAACCAATGCTACCGGGTCCTCTGCCCGGACACTTTCTTCGTCAAAAACCGGCTTGACCACCGTTACCCGGTAGCCCAACTCCTCCAGCAGTTGCTTTCGCCGGGGAGAGCCGGAGGCCAACAGCAGCCTCATTGCTGAAACCCGATCTGACCGGCCTGGTATTGCTGCAGCTGATGGCGCAGTTCTTCGTTTTCCCGCTCCAGCTGCTCCATACGGGCCTGATCGGTGCTCATTCCGTTCAGGGCTTCGAGCTGTTCAAAATACTGGCGGATCTCGTCCCGGAGCCGGGCACAGGAGGCCTTGTTTTTTTCGTTTTCATCGCAAAGATCCAGACAACTTAAAATCGCCGCCATGGAAACGCTTAACTTATCGTTCCCCTTCATAATCATGCGGATCTTTTGGTCCACAGTTTCGGCCAGGGAGAGGGTATATTCCCGCTCTTCCTCTGTTGTTACGATGAATTCAAAGCCCGCCACGGAAATACTGATTTTATTTCTGCCCATCGGGTTCATCCTTTCTGACGATATTATTACTGTTCTATTATATAAGAAAGTAAACGATATTGCAAGATGATATTTTATATCAACAGCAAAAAGATTGACAAATCTTAAAAAAAATTATAGAATTGAAATACTCTTTTCAACCGCAAGAAAGGAATCTGGCTCTTATGAAAAAAGCGATTGCATTATTATCTGTTTTTGTTCTGTTGCTCACCGGCCTTTCCGGTTGCGGCAAGCAACAAGAAATCACCGTGGCCACCTATAACGTAAAGAGGTTTATCAGTGGCTCTCAGTACGACGAGATCGCCGAGGAAATCAAGTCCGTGGGTGCGGAGATTATCGGCTTTCAGGAAGTGACCGGTCCCACCGAAACGGTGATCTATTACGACGATCAAATGAGTATTATTGCCGAAAAATTGGGCTATAAATACTTCTATTTCGGAGTTTCTCTGGATGACCGCGGTTATGGGCACGGGATCGTAAGCAAATATCCCATCACCAAGGTGGACACCACCATGTTTGAAGCCCAGAACGGGGAGGAACGCTCCTACGACCGGGCGGAGATCAAGGTGGGCAACAAAACGGTGGTCTTTTATAACACCCATCTTTGCCTGGACGGCACCGGCATGACGCAAGCGGAGCAGGTGGGCGAAATGATGAACCGAATCAAGAAGGAAAAAGATAAATATTCCATTGTTGTGGGGGACCTGAATGCCCAGCCCCATAATTTTATGGATGTGATCGACGTGAAAAAGTTCACTCCCCTGAACGGCGGCAAGGACTTTACCCAAACGGTAGCCACCTTTCCCTGCGGCAACGAGCCCCGCTCCCCCATCGACAACATTATTGTTTGCGATCGCTTTACCTTTGATGCAGAAAAGCCTCTGACGGTGAGCCACACCAAATGGAGCGACCATAATATGGCTTATACTACTTTAACATTTTAAGGAGAAAAACGATGAAAAAACTCGCATTTTTAATGGCAATTCTTTTGTTACTGACCGGAATGACCGGATGCAAAAAGAAAGAAGAGCCTGACCTGAAGGCGGTTTACGGCAACGAAGAACTCACCGCCGAGGCGCTGGCCACCTATGAAAAGGACTACCTTACCATTGCTTCCTATAACGTCAATTGCTTCACCTACGGCAAGGGCTGGGATGCCATTGTGGCCGAGATCAAAAAGGTGAACCCCGATATTATCGGCCTGCAGGAGCTGGACAACAACACCGAACGCAGCGGCCCGGGCAACCAGGCCCAGATGCTGGCAGAAAAACTGGGCTATGATTATTGGTATTACGCCCCCACCCTTCCCGAGTTCCAGGGCGGCCAGTACGGTCACGGAGTGGTGAGCAGGTTCCCCATTGAAAAAAGCGAATATCTGGAATTCGACGTAAATCCCGAAGAAACCCGCAACTACGAACGCCATGAGATCAAGATCGGGGATAAAACCCTGGCCTTTTATAATACCCACCTTTGCTTAGGGAAAAAGGGCGAACAGGTAGAACAGCTGGCAGAGATCACCGCCCGGATGGAGCAGGATACATACGCGGTTCTGACCGGGGACCTGAACCTGAAGCCGGACCGTTTCACAGATGTGGTCAATGCCGAAAAATTGGTAATGCTCAACGGCGGCCCCACTTATGAAACCTGGAAATACACCTATCCCCAGGGAAAGGACCCCAAAACCCCCATCGATAATATTATCGTTTCCAAAACCCTGGACTATTATTGGGAAGAAACCAACAAGAGCGGTATTATGGTGAATTACGCCGATTGCAGCGACCATAATATGTGCTACACTTACCTGAAATTTAAAGATTAAATTTTTAAAAACACCGCCGATTTCAATCGGCGGTGTTTTTTTCTTGACATTTACGTAAAAACGCTATAAAATATTAGTATGTGATTATGCGTTTTAT
The DNA here is from genome assembly GCA_045659565.1 of Eubacteriales bacterium. GTDB lineage: Bacteria > Bacillota > Clostridia > Oscillospirales > QAKW01 > QAKW01. Next base: position 3,348 of record JAZOXD010000189.1, read on the forward strand.
TAATTTTGCTCAAAGGAGTGTAAACGATGAAGAAGACATCTTTTCGGATTTTAACCTTGTTGGTAGCTTTAGCCATGGTGCTTTGCTGCTTTACTGCCTGTAGCAAGGGCGGCAACGACGAAGAAGCCGTTTTGGATGAAGAGATCAGCGGTACCAATACCGTAACGGATCAAGAAGTGGACAACGCCGATCCCGAAAAGGTGGAGGATACCGAAACCAACGTAGTTGGCCCCAACGAAAACGCCGGTCCCTCTGATGACGACAATGCCGACGAGGAAAACAACGCCGATGAAGAAAATAATGCCGACGAAGACACCGAAAAAGAAGACAACGGCGGTGAGGAAGAGAAAAAGGACGAGGAAGACGAAGATTTCTCTGACCTGTTTGACGAAGAAGAAAAGGATTATTCCAATCACTTTATCGTAGCTTCCTATAACGTTCAATCCTTCCAGGGCAGTAAACAGGAAGAATACGAAGGCATTGCCAAAGAGATCAAGGATCTGGGCGCCGTTGTGGTGGGTCTGCAGGAACTGCAGAACCTGACCAAGGGCAACGACGAACAGGTAAAGGTTATTGCCGAAATGGCAGGATTTGATCATTACGCCTTTACCCGCGCCATTGACCATAACGGCGGTCAATACGGCACCGGGGTAATCAGTAAATACCCCATCAAGAGCCACGAAGTATTCCAATATGAGAACCAATATAAAGAAGAACGTTCTTTCTCCCGCTCCGTGATTGATATCGACGGCAAAATTATGAACTTCTATAACACCCATCTTTGCTTAGGCGGTAACGTTTGGGCCAGCAAGCAATTGAACGAAGTGCTTAACGTGATCAAAAAGAATGGCGATAAGAACGTGGTTATCACCGGCGATCTGAATGCCCAACCCGAAGCTTTTATTGGGATCATCGATACCAAGGAGTTGATCCCTCTGAACGGTGGCGATACCTTCTATTCCCTTCGGAATACCTTCCCCGCCGGTAACAATCCTTCCACACCCATCGATAACATCATTGTTTCTCAGGATTGGGATTATTATCTGGAAGAGGATACCCAGATCGGTATTCTGGTCAGCAAAACCGACTGGAGCGACCATAACATGTGCTACACCTACCTGAAGTTCAAAGACTAAACATAGGGTAGCAAGAGCAATCCGAACCTGCCTTATAGCGGCATATTTCGGTGCTTTTTACCCAATTCGTTCTTACCATATTAGCGAGTATTTTAAGAGAGTGAGCAAATAATCCACCTTTTTAAACAAGTTTGGATGACTCTTGCCACCCCATAAATAAACGCCCTTCCGAGGAAGGGCGTTTTCTACGAGAAAGGAACAATAATACTTATGAAGAAATTTTCGATCCGGTTACCGGCTGTTTTGCTGATTTTGGCTATGCTTTTATGCTGCTTTGCCGGTTGTAAACAAGATGAAGGCGGGATGTTGGAAAGTTCTGATGTAACCCAAAACACCGACGATACCGACGAAAAGACCGAAAATGAGGATCAGGAAGCTGACCGTCAGGAAGACCTGCCCCTGACCGATTCCGAAAAGGAGGAGTCCCCGGGGGACAATAAGAAGCCCTCTGAGGACAAACAGGAAGAAAATGAACAGCAAAAGCCCGATTCCTCCGATAAAAATGAGCCGGTGAACAAACCTTCCGGCGGCAACGGGAATAACACCCCTGTTCAACCCGAAAACAACGAAAATAACAACCAAACCAACAATAACGACACCAATAACAATAACAGTAACGATAATAACACCCAGCAGCCCTCCGAGACCCCGGATGAAGAGGATGATGGGGATTCCGACGGCGACGAGATCGAGGACGGAGCCGTAGAGGGTGGCTCCCTCAATACCCAAGAACCCATTATTGTGAAGCCTATCCCAAAGCCTGCCGGCTATGAGGATTACATGACAGTAGTTTCCTTTAACATCAAATGCGCAATGTACTCCGCAACCTGGAACAAGGTGGTGGGCCAATTGAAGAGCATCAACGCCGATATCGTAGGCTTGCAGGAATGTGATTTCAACACCACTCGCAGCGGCCCCGGCAACCAAGTAAAAAAACTGGCGGAGGATGCAGGTTATCGATATTGGTATTTTGCCAAGACCATCGACCACCGGGGCGGTGAATACGGCCACGGTATTTTAAGCAAATACCCCATCAGCAATAGCGAGGTAACCTTCTTCAAGAGCCAAAGTGGCGAAACTCGCAACGTAGAGCGCCACGAGATCGAGATCGACGGTAAGACCCTGGTATTTTATAACACCCACCTGAACGGGACGGTAAACCAATACCGGGAAATCCACAATATGATGATCAAAGATAAATATGCAGTTCTGACCGGCGACCTGAACTTCGAGCCCATCAAGCTGGAAGGCTGGATGGATGCCGACGTCTTCCTGGCACTGAACGGCGGCCCCACCCTAAAGCACAAAGTGAAAACCACCAGCGGCAGCTGCATTGACAACATCATCGTTACCAAAAACACCATCGACTATTGGTTTGACGAGAAAGCGCAAACCGGTATTACCGTTCACAAATCCGATGCCAGCGACCACAATATGATTTATGGGTATATCAAACTAAAATAAATCATATTTTGCACTTTTTTCTTGACATTATGTACGGAACATTGTAAAATTAGAATGAGCATTCATCTAAAGAAGGAGATTATATGATGAAAAAGACGATCTTACGTGTTATGACGATTCTGGTGGCCCTTGCAATGATCCTGGGCTGTTTCTCCGGATGTTCCAGCGTCTCTACCAAACTCTCTGTAACCAACGTGGAGTTGGATGGCGATTATCCCACTCCGGAAGATTATATTGCTGAAATCGAAGCCAACGCCCCCGAATATGACGAGGACGATTACGACGTTGAAACCGAAACGGATACGGAAACCGACACCGAAACCGACACCGAAACCGATACTGATACCGATACCGAAACCGATACCGAAACCGAAACCGATACTGAAACCGAAACCGATACTGAAACCGATACCGATACCGAAGACGAAAAAGAAGATTACGAAGATCTGTTCCAGGAAGATGAAAAAGATTATTCCGATTATATCACCGTTGCTTCCTATAACATCAAATGCGCTTGGTACGGAAAATCTTGGCAGAACGTAATCGACACGATCAAAAGCGTGGATCCTGCCATCATCGGTTTGCA
>JAZOXD010000190.1:0-3100 GCA_045659565.1 Eubacteriales bacterium
CTGGACCAATCTGCCCGGAAACACTGACCGAAAGTTTCTTTAATAGAGGAGAAATCAGCAGAAATAACAGCGCCGGGAATAAGGGAGTAGAAACCGGCGTCGGGCGTGGGGGTATAAAGGCCAACCAATTGGCAAACGATACCCAACAACCAAGTGACAATAATACCGATCAGAATAGAACCCTTGACATTGAGGATGTGCAGTGCGGCGGTAAACAGAAAGCCGATAATCGCCAGCAGAGCGCAAATGCCGTGGGTGGAGAAATTGTCAGTAAAACTGGTGATGGTAACTAAGGTGGAAGCATCCACAGCCAAACCTGCATTTTGCAAGCCGATAAAAGCAATGAAAAGACCGATGCCAACCGACACGCCCCGTTTTAAAGTCAAGGGAATGGCGTTGAAGATAGCTTCACGCACGTTGGTCAAAGAGAGAAGAATAAAAATAAGACCTTCTACAAAGACGGCTAACAAGGCAATTTGCCAGGAATAGCCCATACCTTGCACCACAGTGTATGCCAAATAGGCATTCAAACCCATACCGGCGGATAAGGCGAAAGGCAGGTTGGCCATTAGCGCCATACAAGCAGTGCCGATAAAGGATGCCAACGCAGTGGCTAACAGAACGGCGGTGGGATTCATACCGGCATCGCCCAAAATGCTGGGGTTGACAGCCAAAATATAAGCCATCGTCATAAAAGTGGTAACGCCGGCAATGAGTTCGGTTTTTACGGTAGTGTTGTTTTGCTTAAGTTTAAATATTCTTTCCAACATAAAAATTCACCTTTGCTTTCGTGGATTATGAAATTATTATACCACAAATTTTGTTAAGAACGCAATATAAAACTCCCCGCGGATCATTCCGCAGGGAGTTGCTTGTTAAACTTTAGCCGAAGCCTGTGCTGCCATCAGCAAAAGGGGGGAATCATTTCTTTTTTTGAAAAAGATTATTGATTTGCGTTTTTGCTTTTTCCATCAAAGAATCCACAGACACCATATACCTTTTTTCTATCAGGTGTATCCGGAGTAAATCGATAGCGACACAGCCGGCAAAAACGACGAATATCTGCAACAGCGTGTAGGGAATTAACGGTGGGTTGCTCTGATGCTGATTGTTTTGAAACAGTACTTGCCAAAGCAAGAATCGCATATCGTCATAGTCGTGAATCAGATAGACGCCAAATGTTGCGGAAGAGAGGAGGTTAACTATGTGGTTATTTCCTATATCTTTCGAAACAAACGCCATGAAGAAGGTTACAGATATCATCAGCACATGAATCATCTGCATATTATAGAAAAAAGAAGAGGAATGTGGGTCAAAAACACTTTTTACGCCGAAACGGTCGAGCAAAAGCGCCAGAACAAAGGTTGCAGCAGTAAGTGCAAGTGCCGTCAACAACCAAACATACGCCGGTATTTGCTTTATATTCACATACAGTCGTATGTATCCGGAAAGCGCATACAGATAAATAAACCAAAGGAGAGCATTGGATTCCATAAGATCTATGCCGAATGTGGGGATCAGGCACCATAAAACGGTTAAGATCAGCAGAAAACGCAAATAGTTTTTTTGCCCCATGGCGTTGAGCCCAATGTTGATAAAGGGAGAGAGAATAAACAGTATGAAGTATGTACGGGCAAACCACCAGGAAGAATTGGTAATCGGAAAAAACCGACCGAGAAGATTCCATACAGAAAAGGTCTCTATCCCCAGCAGAACAAACAGCAAATACATTCCCACAGAGTAGGTCAGCAGCTGACCCCAAAGCTTTGCAACCTTACTCAATTTCAGCGATTTCGCAGTAATCAGGAAGTATCCGGAGATAAGCACAAAAATATTCACACCGATTTTGCCGCCCGTCTGGATAAATTGGATCCAAATTTTATTAAATACAGGCATATTTGCGGAAAGATCAAAACTACTATGTGCCCCAATATGGTGAGCAATGATCATTATCATAGCCAAAATGCGCAGCAACTCAATATTGGATTGTCTGGCTGATGTCTTTTGCGTCAAAAAAACACCTTCTTTCGATACTTGGAGAATATCCTTGCTTTTTGAGCCATTATAGCAGAAGCACAGTATAATTGCAACAGACACAAAACTCCCCGCCGATTGCTCGGCGGGGATTTGCTATTGGCTTAGATATTAGCCCTTGATAGCAGCCTGGGCGGCGGCGAGGCGGGCGATGGGAACGCGGAAGGGGGAGCAGGAGACGTAGTCCAGGCCAATCTTGTGGCAGAACTCAACGGAGACAGGGTCGCCGCCGTGTTCGCCGCAGATGCCCAGATGCATCTCGGGGCGGGCTTCCTTGCCCAGCTTCACAGCCATATCCATCAGACGGCCAACGCCGTTCTGGTCCAGTTTAGCGAAGGGGTCGTTCTCGTAGATCTTGCTCTCGTAGTAAGCGTTCAGGAACTTGCCTGCGTCATCACGGCTGAAGCCGAAGGTCATCTGGGTCAGATCGTTGGTGCCGAAGCAGAAGAACTGCGCTTCCTTAGCGATCTCATCAGCGGTCAAGCAAGCTCTGGGGATCTCGATCATAGTACCGACTTCATACTTCAGCTCGATGCCGGCAGCGGCAATCTCAGCTTCGGCGGTCTTGATAACAACATCCTTAACGTACTTCAATTCCTTAACATCACCGATCAGGGGGATCATGATCTCAGGAACCAGGTTCCATTCAGGATGACGAGCCTTAACAGCAATAGCAGCGCGGATAACAGCCTTGGTCTGCATTGCAGCGATCTCGGGGAAGGTAACACTCAGACGGCAGCCACGGTGACCCATCATGGGGTTGAACTCGTGGAGGGAAGCGATGATAGCCTTGATCTGCTCAACAGTCTTGCCCTGGGTTGCAGCCAGAGTGGCGATGTCTTCTTCGGTGGTGGGAACGAACTCGTGGAGCGGGGGATCCAGGAAACGGATGCAAACAGGCATACCTTCCATAGCCTCATAAAGGCCTTCAAAGTCAGCCTGCTGCATGGGCAGGATCTTAGCCAGAGCGGCTTCACGCTCTTCAACGGTGTCGGAGCAGATCATCTCGCGGAAGGAGTCAATACGGCCTTCCTCGAAGAACATGTGCTCGGTACGGCACAAGCCG
>JAZOXD010000191.1:0-2266 GCA_045659565.1 Eubacteriales bacterium
AAAATCCCTGCACCCCATAGGGATGCAGGGACAGTTAAACCATAACCGTGTTACCACTCTGCTTCGCCCTTTTTTTGCAAAAAGAGCCTTAATAGGAGCCAATCAGCACCCGGCGATGTAACGGTCGCACCCGGAGAGGCCTACACAGCAAGCGCCTTCAGCCCACAGCTTACAGAAGGAATTCACCGACCAGGCCGTTACTGTTTTGCACCAAACAACAGCTCTCTGAAACGACATCAACCGGTTACTGGTTTCTGCTCAAACACTTTATGAAAATATTTTATAGAACATTCCGTCATTTGTCAAGACATTTTTAGAATTATACTTCATTCAGCAGCGAAAGAGGGGCAAAACGATGGGGATACCGCCCATAAAAGTCCCGTTCCCCCTGCTGGTCCACCGCAATGATCCGACCGCTTTCTTCCAATATCGCCACCTTGGTTTTGGAACTTTGGGCCAGAAGAGACATTGCCTTTTTATGCCGGGGATCGGAGATCTTCAGTTCCGGCGGAATCTGCAGGGCCGAAGAGCAGCAAAGCAGATCACAAACCATTTGCTCCCGGAGCAGATCGGCATTGCATTTTGGCGAAAAATGACGATATACCGCCGCAGCGTAATCAGCCAGTGGCATTTTCTCCCCCGAAAGGGCGTTGCCCCATTCATAAAAGAGCCGGAAGGGAGTGTAGCCGACTTCGTTAATCAGATAATCCAACGTAAAGAGAAAGCGGCCACTGTTATACATCCGTTCCAAAGCATCCTCACAGTTTTTGAGGGCTTTGAGTTCGCTTGCCGAAAGCCAGGGAGTTTCCATCACCTCGTAAGGAGGCTCCGGAGAAAAGGAGCAGGGATATTCATCGGGGTGTTCCCGCATCGCTGCGCCATGGAGTAATTTCAAAAAACCCATCTGCAGCATATGGGCGCCCAGACGATAACCGATATCAAAACTTTTTTCAAAGCTTTGGAGATCCTCTCCGGTAAGGCCGGCGATCAGATCAATATGGATATGCATATTTCCGAAACCGATCAGCCGACGGACATTTTGAACCAATTTGGCCGTATTTGTCTTCCGATTGATAGCCAAGAGGGTATCTTCGTTGAAGGATTGCATCCCGATCTCCAACTGAACAGCGCCGCGGGGCATATGAGATAAAATCTCAAGGGTGCTTTCCCGCAGGATATCACCTGCGATCTCAAAATGGAAACAAATGCCCTTGGGGATGGTGGAACCATAATGTTCCTTGATGAATTTTAAAATAGCGTTGGCGTGGTTTTCGTTAGCGTTAAATGTACGGTCCACGAACTTGACAGTCTGCGTTCCGCTTTGAGCCAGCCGCACAAGATCTGTTTTCACCTGTTCCAAATCAAAAAAGCGTAAGGGAGACACCCGGCCGGAAAGGCAGAAAGCGCACCGATAAGGGCAGCCTCGGGAAGATTCCAAATAGCAGATTCGGCCCTTAAGAGCAGAAAAATATTCCTCATTGAAGGGCGAGGGCGGTGTTTGGGAATAGACCCCTTCCAAATTGGAGCAGATTTCGCCCTCACCACGATAAAAAAGACCGGGAACCTCATCTTTACGGACGGTGCCCGTCAAATGATCCATAAAAACCGGAAAGTTGAACTCCCCTTCCCCTGCCAGCACATAATCGATAAAGGGATATTGTTCCAGCACAGAACGGCCCCGATAGGCCACCTCCGGACCACCTAAAACGATCAGGCAATCCAGTTCTTCTTTGATCCGGCGGCATAGTTGCAGAGTGGCGTTGATATTCCAAATATAGCAGGAAAAGGACACCACCTTGGGGTTGGATGCGATGATCCTTTCGGCAAAGACCTCAAGATCGCTATTGACGGTGGCGTCCATCACCTGATAGTCCACCGGGCTTTGAGCAAAGGAACGGAGCCCCGCCGCCAGGCACCAGGGGGCCGAGGACATATGGATATATTTTGAATTTAAACAAGCGATGATCAGGTTCAATTGTATTCTCCCAATAATTGTTCGGCGATTTTTACGCCGTAAAGTTTATTGCCGTGGTTGATGACATAATGCAGATTTGCCTTTGCCGCCTCCACATCCTTCAGTTTTAATTGAATCTTTGCAGACAGCACGGCAATGCCTATTTTCATAGGCAGGTCATCGGTTTGCAACTGAGCCAGGGCGGGCAGCAGATGGTCATATTCGCCTTTACAATAACGTTGGCCGATCTGCAGGAGTATGACAGAATTTTTCAAAGAATTTTTCATGCGATTTTCCGCCAGATCCCCATAG
>JAZOXD010000192.1:0-9900 GCA_045659565.1 Eubacteriales bacterium
TTCGCTTAAGTAAACAAAATCTGCCCCAAATGCCTCTGCTGAACGCAAAACGGCCCCAAGATTGGCGGGATCAGATAGGTGATCCAGTGCCAAAATAAAGGGGTTTTCCTTTGTGCTTGGAGAAATTTCTTTTTGCTTTAATATCATAAAACAACCGGGAGAGGTTTCCATAGATGTAAGCTTGTTGGATACACTTTCTGAAATGCAAAGGGTTTTGTGTTCAACATCGGCATCGATGAAAAATTGAATTTGATCCTCGGTTGCCAGGCACTTTTCGAATTCCCAATCGGTAGACAGTGCCTCGCGACAGAGTTTTGCTCCTTCAATAATAAATAGTCCCGATTCTTTTCGATAGGAGGCGTTTTTTAGGCGTCAAAGTTCTTTGATATATTCATTTTTTGGACTTGTAATTTTTTCCATTATTTTTCGATAATTTGTTCTATTTTTTCGTTTTTGCCAATCACAATAATATTGTAATTGTCTTCAAATTTTTTATGAGGATCAACGCTAAGATTGATTTCGCCGTTATTGTCTCGGATGGCGATCACGTTTATGTCATATTTCGCGCGAACATTTAACTCAATTAAGCTTTTGCCTATCCATTCACGGGGGATTCTCAACTCAGCGATGGAAAACTCATCGGAAAGATCAATGAATTCCATTATATCAGTATTTGTGAGTCTTTTGGCCAGACGCTCGCTGGAATCCTTTTCCGGATAAATTACACGATCTGCACCGATCTTTTCGAGAATACGTTTGTGGATATCGTTTTTGCATTTTGAGATAACCTGCTTTACGCCCATTTCTTTCAAAAGCAACGTAACCAATACACCGGATTGGATATCTTGTGTTAGAGAAACGACAGCAAGATCAACGCTTTCCAGATCAAGCGAGCGAAGAACGGCTTTATCTGTTGCATCTCCAATTACAACATGGGTGATTTCGTCGGCGATTTCACGGGCTTTCTCGGGATCACGATCCAAGCAAATAACTTCATTCCCTAATTCTTGAAGGTTGCGTGCTAAGTTGATTCCAAAGCGGTCAAGGCCGATAACAACGAAGGTTTTCTTTTTCATTATTTACTCCTATCCAATGAGAATATTTGTTTTAGGGAAAGAAATCAGATCCTTATTTCGGTTTAATCGAACCATAATTGCTAACGTAATTGAAAGGATCCCCACACGACCGATAAACATCATAAGGATCAAAATGAATTGAGCAACTGAAGGCAGTGCAGAAATGGATATTGCTGCGCATCCTACCGTAGCAAAGGCGGAAACACAGGTGAAGAATATATCGCTGATACCGGCGCTTGGGGTTAAAAAGCATATGACGATTCCGCACAGAAAAACAATAGATAATCCAATGAAGAATAAAGAGAATGCTCGATATATATCTTTTTGATCAATTGTACGATGTTGAATCTGGATTTTATTGCGTCCGCATGCCACCTGAAAAGCGGTTATGACGATGATTGTTGCGGTAACGGTTTTGATTCCTCCGGCAGTGGAGGCAGAAGAACCGCCAATAAACATTAAAATGCACGAAAAAAGCTTGGTGGGTTCCCGGAACCCGGCCATATCAAATGTTGAAAATCCAACCGTTCGCATTGTCGAGGAACAGAAGAAGGCATTTAACAATTTGTTTTTAAAGGATAAATTTCCAATGGTTAAAGGGTTGTTCCATTCGGCTAAAAGATAAAATAAGGTGCCTAAAAACAAAAGGGTAACGGTAGTGGTAATAACTAATTTAAAATAGACCGAAGGTGATTTGTGATCTCTGCGGTTTTTTAATTCATGCCATATTGGGAATCCCAATCCGCCGAAGATGGTCAGTGTCATTAAAATTAAAATCACATAACTGTTTTTACGAAGGGAGGCGATACTATCGTTGTTACCCAATATGTCAAAACCGGCGTTGCAAAAAGAGGAAACAGCGAGAAATATCGATCTCCAAAGTCCGGAAATAAATCCATCCTTAGGAATAAAATAAAAACTTAATAGGATTGCTCCTACGCCTTCGAGGAGCAAAGAGCCCCACACAACGGTTTTTACAAATCCGGTTGTTCCGTTTGAGGAATCGAGTCCAAAGGAAGATGAAAACAGATGACGTTCTGTGAAGGAGGAGGAACGACGGAAATAAACCATCATAATCATCGCCAGGCTCATAAAGCCTAATCCGCCAATCTGAATCATTAAAAGGATAATAATCTGCCCCAAACCAGTGAACATAGTAAAGGGATCTCCGATTGTCAAACCTGTTACACATGTGGCACTGGTGGCCGTAAAGAGCGCAGATAGGGGAGAAAGCCACTCACCGTTACGATTCGAAAACGGCATGGATAATAAAAAAGTTCCAACAATTATAATTGCAACAAAACCGAAAATGACGGCAATCATAGGATTGTGGGCTATGAAAAAATGAGATTTTTTACTTTTTCTTTTCAAAAAAATACCTCTTTTTTAAAAACCTTCTTATATAAATAAAGTAACGCTTTTTTATTATATATATAATTATTTCAAAAAGCAATAGTTTTTAAAAAAATAACAGAGCAGGAAATCCTGCTCTGTTGATTGATTACTTATCCAGTTGTTTTTTTGCAGTGGTAACCAGAACTGCAAAAGCTTCTGCATCAGTAGCGGCGATTTCGGCCAGCATCTTTCTGTTCAGATTGATCTTGGCCAGCTTCAAGCCGTGCATAAACTGGGAATAGTTGATGTCGTTCATTTTGCATGCGGCAGAGATTCTGGTAATCCAAAGAGAACGGAAATCTCTCTTCTTCTGCTTTCTGCCGATGTAAGAGTTGGTCAAAGAACGCATAACTGCCTGATTAGCAGTTCTGAACTGTTTGCTCTTTGCACCGTAAAAGCCCTTAGCGAGCTTCAAAATCTTTTTTCTTCTTTTGCGGGTAGTAACCGCACCTTTAATTCTAGCCATTCTATTCAGCCTCCGTTATTTTTCGAATTATTTGTAGGGGATCAGCTTTTTCAAAGCAGATACATTGGTTGCATCTACATAAGCCTCTTTGCGAAGCCCTCTCTTACGCTTGGTGGATTTCTTATTCAAGATGTGAGATCTGAAAGCATGGCTTCTCTTAATTTTGCCGCCCTTCGTAATCTTGAAACGTTTTTTTGCACCGCTATGGGTTTTGAACTTAGCCACAATAATTGCCTCCCTTTATTTTTTTTCTTTCTTTGGCGCTAATACCATGATCATATTACGCCCTTCCAGTTTAGCGGGCTTTTCGATCACGCAATTTTCTTCGGTCAGGGAACAGAAACGCTTTGCAATATCATATCCCAGCTCGGTGTGAGCCATTTCGCGACCCTTGAACTTAACAACGACCTTTACTTTGTCGCCGGACTGCAAAAAGCGGTTGGCGTGTGAAGCCTTGGTCTGGATGTCGTGGGTATCGATCTTTAAGGTTAACTGGATTTCCTTAACAGATACGATGTTTTGGTTTTTCTTTGCTTCCTTCTCCTTTTTTGCCTGTTCGTAACAATATTTACCGAAATCGATAATCTTGCAAACGGGCGGTTGAGCCTTGGGGGCAATCATAACCAAATCAAGGTTTTTTCCTTCTGCAATTCTTAAAGCATCAGCAGGGGACATAATACCTAACTGACCACCGTCGGAATCGACTACACGGATCTCTTTTTCGCGGATAGCCTCATTGATACTGAGGTTTTTTGCTTCTTTAGCGTTAATGTTTCCACACCTCCAAAAAATAATAAAAACGAGCAAAATATTTTTGCCCGTTCTCACACATAAAATGACCCCAAGATACCTTGAGTTCTTCCATGTTAACCACTGCTGTTGAAAAACGCAGGGTGAGAACAGTGAAACTATTCTGCTTCTTTTTGCTCATATAGATTACCATATCGAAATTGAAATGTCAATGATTTTTTAAAAATATTTTTTAGATTTTTTCGAAAAAGTTCTTTACAAATCAAAAATTGTCGTGTATAATAGTGGAGCATTTTGAATTTGGCCTGGTAGTTCAGTTGGTTAGAACGCTAGCCTGTCACGCTAGAGGTCGTGGGTTCGAGCCCCATCCAGGTCGCCATTTTTCGCTGCTATAGCTCAGGTGGTAGAGTGCATCCTTGGTAAGGATGAGGTCACCAGTTCAAATCTGGTTAGCAGCTCCAAAAAAGAACGAAGCTTATGCTTCGTTCTTTTTTTATCCATCGCAAAAGTGACGGATATATCATGATTCGGTAAAAAAATCGCCCCGAGGGCGATTTTTTTCATAATTAATTATAGGAAGATACAGAGGAGGATGCCCACAACTGCGGAAATTCCGGATGCCGTTAATTTACCGGTATTTAATTTCGGTTTCTTTTTTAAATGCCGCTTTTTAATTTCATAGGTGTCTTTTCCCAATGCTTCCGCAATTTCTAATTCCTTATAAGTATAAAGGGCACTGCCGATGGAAAAAAGAGCATACAGGAAGAAAACGGGCATAACCGTAATCAAAGCCAACGTTTTGCTGGGAATAAAATATGAAATGTAGGAAAAGATCAGAACCCAAACTACGGCGATGATGGGGATAAATGCATCTAATTGTTCTTGCAGGGACATTTTGTAGGTTTTCTTGGACATAATAATACACCTCGACTGATTGATGGGTCTATTATATCACAAAATATTCCGAATGTGTTAATAAATTTTAAAAAAGATAAAAGACCCGTGTGGGTCTTTTTATCAAAGCTTGAAGTCTTCGCACCAACCCCGAGTGAATTTTACATCCTCATCTTTGGGAATGGTCGCCTTGGCTTCTTTGGTTTTGTAGTCCGGCTGAACCAAGGGCAGGGTGCTGTATAGGGGGACAACGTCTTTTTTATCTTTATTTTTCATAAAATCGCCTCCGATATAAGTATGCCCCCAAAAAACAGAAAAATAAAAAACAAAAGTTCCCAAATCATTGATCCGGGAACTTTTGGTACGCCCGACTGGATTCGAACCAGCGGCCTTTAGAGTCGGAGTCTAACGCGCTATCCAACTGCGCTACGGGCGCATTTACAATAAGGTATTATACTATTAACTTTTTGAAAAAGCAAGTCTTTTTTAAAGAATTTTGATTCGGGAAAGGGAAAATCTTGCTTTTTTATTTTAAATGTGTTAAGATAACGATATAAAAATTAGTTGGGGGAATTTTACGTGTCTAATTCCGAAATTTTCAAAACAGCCTTCAAGGGCTATAACAAAGAAGAAGTTGTTGAGTATATCTCGTTGCTAAATAACCAGTCTCAGCAATTGCAGGCAGAACTGGATGCGGCCAGAAGCCAAATTGATCAATTGGAAACGGAATGCCGTGAAAAAGAAGAATCCGATGCGGCAAAACTGCAGGATGAAGCGCATTTGCGGGAAGAGATCAGAGAAGAAATGGTTCCCGGTTTGACCGAAAAAATCCGAAATGAAGTTGAGGAAGTATTGCGTCCTCAACTGGAAAAAGAACTGCGTGCCATGATTGAAGAAGAAGTGCGTAGTAAATATGAAGATGCGGTACGGACCGAACTGAATAATCGAGCCAGAAACCAAGCAGAGGAAATTGCTGAACTGCGTCGTAGAGCGCAACTTTACGATAATAACCGCGAAGTATTGGCAGAACTAATGATTAAGGCAAAAAATGATGCAGCTGCCATTGTAGATGAAGCGAATGCCAAGGCTAAAAAGGTAGAGGAAGAGGCGAATCAGCGCTTTCGCTTGCTCCAATCTGATTATGAATTGCTGAAGAGTAATTTGTTGAAAGCAAAGGAAGAGGCAGCTGAAAAACTGATTGCGGCCGGTAAATCTTTGGATGAATTCGAAAAAAGATTTGGCTGTATGGATCGCGATATTGAGTTGACCGAAAGCCACTTATAAAAAAATAATAGAAATCGGGAAAATTGAAATTGTTTTCCCGATTTTTTATTGACACCGTTTTCTTGTCGTTTTATAATAATATGTAAATTTTTGACTGATTTTATGTAATCAGCAAGTTTTAGAAAGGGATCTGAAATGCCGATTAAAATTCCAAGTGATTTACCTGCAACCAGTATTTTGCAGCAGGAAAATATTTTTGTGATCAATGAGCAGCGGGCAAAGAGCCAGGATATTCGCCCGCTTCGTATTCTGATTTTAAATTTAATGCCAACTAAGATCGTGACGGAGACTCAGCTTGCTCGACTTTTGGGGAATACGCCTTTGCAGATCGAGATGGAGTTGCTGGCGGTGACCGGTCGTATTCCTAAGAATACGGCGAAGGAGCATATGCTGGCTTTTTATAAAAACTTCAACGATGTTAAAGAGGAGTTCTTTGATGGAATGATCATTACCGGTGCTCCGGTGGAACAAATGCCTTTTGAAGAAGTTGAATATTGGGATGAACTTTGCGAAATTATGGAATGGACCAAAACTCATGTTTACAGCACCTTCCATATTTGCTGGGCAGCCCAAGCGGCTCTCTACTATCATTATGGGGTCAATAAGGCGCCTTTAAATGAGAAACTTTTTGGCGTTTTCCATCATCGTGTGACGCATAAGGGATCCATTTTATTCCGTGGATTTGATGATGTGTTTATGGTTCCTCATTCTCGCCACACCACGATTTTTAAAGAGGATATCTTAAAGGTTTCCGGTCTTAAAATCTTGGCAGAAAGCGAAAAAGCAGGCGTTTATGCGGTTTCTACTAACGGCGGGCGCCAGATTTTTATCACCGGTCATTCGGAGTATGATGCACGCACATTGGAGGCCGAATACCTGCGAGATAAGGACGCCGGATTGCCGATACACGTTCCTGAAAATTATTATCCGAACGATGACGATACCCAACCGCCGATTTGCAGTTGGCGGAGCGGAGCAAACCTGCTTTATTCCAATTGGCTGAACTATTTTGTTTACCAATCCACTCCTTATGATGTGAAGAGCATCACCAAATTGGATGTTCAATTAGAGGATGAACGATGAAACTGATCGATCATTTGAAACAGGAGAAACTTTCTCTTTCCTTTGAGGTGTTTCCACCCAAGACGGATACTGCTTTTGAAAGCGTTAAAGAAGCAACGGAAGAAATTGCCAAGCTAAAACCTGCTTTTATGAGTGTCACTTATGGAGCTGGTGGCGGAACAAGTCGGTATACTTTGGATATTGCTAAAAACATCAAAAAGAAACATGGTGTTTCTACTTTGGCGCATTTAACTTGTGTTTCTTCAAGTAAAGAACTGGTTCGAAAAAAGATTGAAGAGCTGAAGGCGGCCGGAATAGAAAATGTGATGGCATTAAGAGGCGATATTCCTGTTGATGTGATTCATGCAGATCGCAGTCATTGGGATTATCAACATGCCATTGACTTGGTGAAGGAATTGAAAGAAAGTGGCTCTGATTTTTGCATTGGAGGCGCATGTTATCCGGAAATTCATCCCGAAAGTGCAGACCAAAAAGAGGATATACGCTTTTTGAAAGAAAAGGTGGATGCCGGTTGTCAATTTTTGACAACGCAGATGTTTTTTGATAATAATCTGCTTTATAATTTTATGTATAAGATCCGTGAAGCCGGAATTACAGTGCCGATCATCGCCGGGATTATGCCGATTACTAATGCCAACCAGGTGGCAAGAGCGATTCAACTTTCCGGTTCCCATATGCCGCAACGTTTTAAGAGCTTGGTGGATAAATTTGGATCGGATCCCGAGGCAATGAAGCAAGCGGGGATTGCATATGCTACTGACCAAATTATCGATCTGTTTGCCAATAATATTACAAATGTTCATGTTTATTCGATGAATAAACCGGATGTTGCGCAGAAGATTCAAAGTAATCTCTCGGATATTTTAGGAAAATAATTGGAGTCTTTCATGATTTTTAAAGAATTTTTAAAAAATCATATTGTTTATTTGGATGGCGGTTTTGGCACGCTTTTACAAGCTGCCGGCTTGCAACCCGGAGAGCATCCGGAGCATTGGAACTTAAGCCACCCGGAAACGGTTCAAAGAATTCATCAAGATTATTTTGAGGCCGGCAGTAATGTGGTGAATACCAACACCTTTGGCGCCAACTCTTTGAAATTTTCGTCGGCAGAGTTAAAAGAGATTGTTTCTGCAGCAGTAAAAAATGCAAAGATTGCCAGAGAAAAGAGCGGTGGTAATCAGGAAAAATTTATCGCGTTGGATATCGGCCCAACCGGAAAACTTTTGAGGCCGTATGGCGATTTGGATTTTGAAGATGCCGTTGCCGTATTTGCTGAAACTGTAAAATATGGCGTTGAAAATGGCGTAGATCTTATTTTGATCGAAACGATGAATGATTCCTATGAAACCAAAGCGGCACTTTTGGCAGCAAAGGAAAATTCAGAACTTCCGGTGATTGTTTGCAATGCCTATGGTGAAGATGGCAAATTAATGACCGGTGCCTCGCCAGCTGCGATGGTTGCGATGCTGGAGGGGATGGGGGCAGATGCGATTGGCGCCAACTGTTCTTTGGGGCCCCGTCAGTTAGAGCCTGTGGTTGGTGAATTTTTAAAATATGCATCTGTTCCTGTAGTTTTAAAGCCGAATGCCGGATTGCCAAAAGTGATTGCCGGCAAAACGTTTTTTGATGTGAAGCCCGGTGAATTTGCCGCTGATATGGCGGTTCAAATTAAGAGGGGCGTACGCGTGGTGGGCGGTTGTTGCGGAACAACTCCGGAGTATATATCCGCCTTGAGAAATGCTGATGATTTATTGGAGCCGAAGGCGGTAGAGGATAAACAATTGACATGGGTTTCTTCCTATACTCATACAGTGCGATTTGGGGATGGCCCTGTTTTGATTGGCGAACGAATCAATCCTACCGGTAAAAAACGGTTTAAGCAGGCGCTGGTTGAAAACGATATTAATTATATTTTGAATGAAGGCTTCCGGCAACAAGAAAAAGGTGTTCATATTTTGGACGTAAATGTGGGATTGCCTGAAATCGATGAGCCGATTTTGCTTAAAAAAACGGTAGAAGAATTACAGGCAGTGATTGATTTACCGCTACAAATTGATACCAGCGATGCTGTAGCAATGGAAGCTGCGTTGCGCCGTTATAACGGGAAGCCGATGATCAATTCTGTTAGCGGCAAGGAAGAAAGTATGCATGCGATCTTTCCGTTGGTTAAAAAATACGGAGGATTAGTAGTGGCACTTACATTAGATGAAGGTGGCATTCCATCAACCGTTGCAGGGCGCCTTTCCATTGCTGAAAAAATTTTGAAAACCGCAGAGCAATATGGTATTGCTAAGAAAGATATTATTTTTGATCCACTTGCTATGACGATCAGCGCAGATACCAAAGCGGCGGATCTCACTTTGGCGACTGTGCGCGAGATTCGCACTCGTTTGGGGTGCCACACCTCCCTTGGGGTATCAAATGTCTCCTTTGGTCTTCCAAATCGAAATGCAGTTAATAGTGTTTTCTTTGCTATGGCGCTGGAAAACGGGCTGTCTGCTGCAATTATGAACCCGGATTCCGTTGAGATGATGAAAACCTATTTTGGCTATCGTGCTTTGCATAATCTGGATGAAAATTGTTCGGATTATATTACATTTTGTGCTTCTTTTCAAGAAATAGCGGTGACAACTGACGTTCGGAAAATTGTGACACCGGCAGAAGACAGAACCGCATTGCAAAGCGCTGTGATCAAGGGGTTGAAAGAAAAAGCTTCTGCTATTACTGTGGAGTTATTAAAGAGTAAGCCTCCTTTGGAGATTGTACAGGACGAGATCATTCCTGCGTTGGATTTGGTTGGGAAGGGCTTTGAAGATAAAACGGTTTATTTGCCTCAACTTTTGATGAGTGCAGAATCGGCAAAGTCGGCTTTTGAGAAGATCAAGGTCTTTATGCAGGAACAAAAGGTTCAGGCGGATTCAAAATGTCTGATCATTATTGCGACTGTAAAAG
>JAZOXD010000193.1:0-2897 GCA_045659565.1 Eubacteriales bacterium
CAATTTTCCGCCGGAGCAGATAAAAAACAATAGCGCCGCCAAGGCGGTCAGAGCGCCGAAAAAGAAAACGCCGCCGTTCCCCCGCTTATTGGTAAAGCCTTTTTTTAATACGTTTTGCGCCGCACATCCGGCGATAATCGATAACAAATACAGTGTATTCATCAGCCATCAAACTCTTTTCTATTCTTCACCGGCCCCGTATAAACTTCGGGGTGGGTCACCGTATCAATGGCATATTCCGCGCATTCCAGATAAGCCTTTGCCAAAAGATCTCCGCCGTTGGCCAAGGTTGCCAAGGCATCCCGCAGAGCTTCCAGTTCGGGAAGTTCCGCGGTAATTTTGCCGGGATAAATCAGTTCCTTCCGCTCTCTGGGCGGAAGCTGACCGCTTACGTCGTCAAACAGAGTAATCTCGGGAGAGATGGTGCCTTGACGAAAGGCTTTCATCATCGCCTTTCCGTATTCCATAGTATCGCGGGGAGGAAGTACCTCGCCTACGGCAGCGAACACGTTCATATCCCGAGGCAACTTACCCTCAAAGAGGGCACGGGTCATCATCTGCCCATAGGCATTGTCATAGATCACAGGGTCTCCCTCTGCATTCCACAGTCGATCGGCAAAAAGCACGATGGCGGCGGGAATGGTGCGCCAATAATGTTCGTAATCCTCCCAGGCGCAACAGCAACCCCCGGGGATCTTAGCCTCGTTCCCCTTTTTAACCAAGGGGCGGTTCAGGGGGCTCCAACCCACCAGGTTTGCCACTTTCATATAGCGGCTCACGTCCATATAGGTTTCGGGATAGAAGGAGTTGAGCACCGAAAAGCCCTCTTCTACGTAGCCGTTCATATTCAAATTAAAGATTCGTTCCTTGCCCAGGTCGTTATTTTCACGGTAATAATGGATAATGATATTCCGATCCAGCTCCTGGGGCAGATAGCCCGGGCGGATATCGGCGTTCCACATCATCATTACCTTGCCCAGTTTATTAACGATGCGGTTAATACGGTTGATGCCGTAAAGGAACAGTTCCCGCAGGGTGGTATAGCCCATTTTTTCAGAAAGGGCACGGCAATGGGGGCACCGATCCCAATAGGCGGTCTTGGGGGTCACACGGCCCATATCATATTCATCGGCGCCGATGTGAAGGACAGGATCGGGGAAGAGTTCCGCCACCTCGGCCAATACCATTTCGATTACCTCAAAGGTTTTTTCCTGACCCAGGCAAACGTCATACATATTCTCCAAAGGATCTCCGGGGCAGTTGATCCCCGCCGCCAAAGCCAATTCCTTGGCGTGGGAAAGCACCTCTACAAAAGGTGTTACGGTGATCCCCAGATCGGCGGCATAGGCGATCATCTCCCGCACCTGATCCTTGGTATATTTCAGGTTATCCTTCCCAAACCCCTTAAAATTGGGCAGGCAATCCAATTCCACTGTGCAGCCCGGAGACTCCATAAAATGAAATTGGAACACGTTCATTCGGCAGATGGCCATTTCCCGAATATATTCTATAAAACGGTCCATAGAAATCCAGGCACGGCCCGAACTTTCCAGCATCATTGCCCGATATTGGGTGTCGGGCCAATCCTCAATCACCCCGCAGGAAAGGGCGAAACCCTTTTCGTCCCGTTCCATAATCTGCTTCAGAATTGCGGCGGCGTTGCGGGCGCCGTTGTTATCCCGACAATGAATCTCCATCCCCTTTTCGGTGATCCGCAGGTAACAGTATTCATTCTTGGAAGAATAGACCTCCGCCACCGAAATGGTTACGTTGGCTTCTTCAAGAGCAACCTTTTCCAAAGGCAATTCCGGGCAAAAATGCTTCATTGCGCTGAAAAAGAGGGAGGCTTCCCCCACGCAAAACACCTTTAACCCTTCGAAACGGAAGGTTCCTTCCTGTTGAAGCGCTTTTTTTGTTCTGGGACAAATATTAAAATCCATGACAGTCACCTCGGTGATTTTTTCTTTATCATAGCATCCCACCCCTTAAAAAGCAATAGTTTTCATTGCATCCCTGCAAAATTTATGCTATGATATTTCAAAGAGGTGACCATCCATGAATTGTTGCTTTTACAGCACCCCCCAAAATATAACATCCTGGCTGGATATGGTGGATCTTGCCGCCGAATTCGGCATGGACAAACTGGAACTTTTCACCCGACTGGATTTTGCGGAGCCGGACCCGGAATTTGCCAAGAAATTCCGAGCCTATGCAGATGAAAAGGGCGTTTCTATTTGTTGCCTTTCCACCTCCCAGGATCTGACCGGTCCGGATGCGGAAAAAAATATTGCCCGGGTGAAAGCCTTTGCGGAGATCGCCGCCATTTTAGGCTGTCCTTACCTGCACCATACTGTTTGCCCGGAATACCGGGACAAGGAAAAGGTTGATACCCGCAAGGATGAACTGTTTGCCAAGGGCATTGCCGCCATCCGGGAAATTTACGACCACGCCCAAACCTTCGGTATTCGCACCATCTATGAAGACCAGGGCTTTTTGTTCAATGGACTGGAGGGCTTTAACCGCCTTTTGAAAGAAGTGGAGCGCCCGGTGGGAATCGTGGCGGATTTCGGCAATATTCGCCAGTTGGATGAGGAGATTCTGCCCCTGTTGCAGGCTTGTTTCCCCCAAATCGCCCATGTTCACCTGAAGGATTCCGTAATCCTGCCCGCTCAACCGGAGGATAGCGGCTACGGCTACCCCACCCGCGATGGAAAATGGGTGCAGGAGGTGGAGCCGGGCACCGGCACCGTTCCTCTGACAGAGGGGATTGCCCTTTTAAAGGAACTGGGCTACCGCGGCGCCTATTCCATCGAATTTGCCACCACCGACCCGACCTTGCGTCAAAAAGTGGTGGAGCGGATCGCCGCCTGGACTGAATAAGGAGTGATTATGAAAAA
>JAZOXD010000194.1:0-7980 GCA_045659565.1 Eubacteriales bacterium
CTGTTCAGGAAGCTCTGGATGAAGCTAACCGTGGCGAAACCGTGATGATGCTGAAAGACTTTGCGGAAGATGAAAACGTAGTTTACATCGGCCGTCAGGTGACTCTGGATCTGAACGGTAAGTATCTCACTGCCAATAACGTAATGTCCTTCGGCGATGTGATCGACACTGCTGAGGAAGTCGGTGGTATCAAGATTACCGACGATGAAACCGAAGCAATCATCCACCTGCAGAAGAACGACACTTACTTGCCCATCTATGACACCGCAAATGGTTGTTATCGCTTCTTTGCCTATACCATGGCATCCGGTATGAAGAATCCCACTGCAACAAGCGTAAGATTTATGTTTGCTTTGAAGTTCACAAATGTGAAGGCTTATGAATTGTTGGCTGATGCCAATAATAATTCTGGTCTGGAGTTTGTTGTTAACTTGAAGTGGGATGTCAACGAAGAAGAAGCATTCAACGTTGACTATAAGATCTCTGATAAAGCTATCCTTGGCTTTGCACAAAGATGTGTGGCTGCTGGTAAATATACCGGTAACTATTATGTAACGGTACATGGCCTTGATAAGCTTAATGGTGATGCTAATGTTTATGCGGAACACTATGTTGTAAGCGATGGCACTCATGTAACATCCGAAAGTATTGCAAAAACTTATACTTATTTAGATTCTGCTGAATAATTAAGGAGGTGTTTTTAATGAAAAAGTTTTTTGAAGAACCCACTGTTGACGTAATGAAACTTGTTGCAGTTGAAAATACCACTGTAGATGCAGGCGGTCCCGGAGTCAGTGATGGTGACGGAGAGGAAGATCTCTAACAAAAATTTCCCGGGCGGTAGCCCGCCCGGGAAAATCTTCTTGACCTCAAAATTTAAATCTGGAACGTTTCGAAAACGATTTCCGATCATACTGTGTAACGAATAGCACAGCATTTTTTAAACCCAAGAATGCACAGGCCGGAATCCGTTCCGGCCTGTGTTATCTTGCGGATCATTACCAAAATTTTCCATTTCCTGCCTTCCCATGGAAGGGAAGGCGGTGCAACGGCCGCCGGATGGGGGGGCCTCAACTTCACCCTATCTTGCGTAGAGGAGGGGTTGCCCCTTCCGCAACTGAACCTTGAAATTTCCCAGGAAAGGAGATCCTGTTTATGAATATAAATAAATTTTGCAAAATTTTTGTGGTGCTGTCCTTGATTTTGATCCTGCTGACATCCTGCTCCAAAAATAAAAATGAAACCGCCAATCCCGATCAGAATGTTGGCTCTTCTGAAGAAATCGGCTACATCGACGGCTCTAATGATGCAGAATCAGATGTTAATAATACTACCGCTCCTAATGCCCCCGCTAACTCCGGCGATGGCACTGTTCAAAATAACGAACAAAATGTAACGGTAGAAGCGCCTTCTTCCAATGTAAATTTAACCCCTTCCGGGGGTACTGATTCCTCAAATCAAGGGAATAATGGTGATATGGACGTTGGCAATACCAACGCTAACACACCTTCAAATAATCAAACCAATCAATCAAATAACAACCAGTCTGAGGGCTCGGAGGGGAATAATACTCCCACCGCTCCCTCCGGGAACGGAACGGTAACCCAACCCGAGATCCCCGGTTCAAATGGCTCCAAGCCGGATTCCGGCAAAGAAGAGGGGAAAGGCGAAGCTTCAACGCCGTCCAATCCTGCACCCGATACCTCTTTGACCTATGCGGAATACATAGCAATGACTCCGGACCAGCAAGAGGCCTATTATCAATCCTATTCAACCTTCGAGGCCTTTTCCGCCTGGTATCTTGCAGCAAAGAAAGAATATGATGCCAATAAAGATTCTAATACCATCGTTGACGGTTCCATTGATATCGGCGAAATTATGGGTAAAAAATAAGCATGGAAAAATACTATAAAGTCGCCGGACTTATTCTTAAAATGGATGCCTCCGGCATCACAGCCCAACGGGCGGAGCGATATGCCTGTCCGCCTGTTGAACAACCGGATTTTGAACTCCAAGCAAATTGGAAAAAACTAAAAGAAAAATATCCCACCATGTCTGATGATGTGGCAGAATATCTGGCTACCGGATTTTGTTTTTACCGTAATCTGCTGAACTATGATGGAATGATGCTTCATTCCTCAGCGGTGGTGGTGGATGGTCAAGCTTATCTGTTTTCCGCCGATTCTGGAACAGGGAAGTCCACCCATACTCAACTTTGGCTTAATACCTTTGGGGATCGCGCCTATATTTTAAACGATGATAAACCTGCCTTGCGCTTGGAAAACGGTGTTTGGTATGCTCATGGCACTCCCTGGAGCGGCAAACACGATATCAGCGTCGATATCCGCGTGCCTGTTGCCGGGATCGCTCTGATCCAACGGGGCGAAAAAAACGAAATTAAACCCTTCGGCGGGGCAGAGGCGATCCACCGACTGCTCAAGCAGGTCAACCGTCCCAGAGATGCTGCTTACCGTATCAAACTTTTGGAACTGCTGGATCGATTGATGACCACAGTACCCATCTGGCAGTTAACCTGCAATTTGGAACCGGAAGCCGCAATCGTTGCTTATGATGCAATGTCCAAGAAAGGAAAAACCGAATGAAACTAAAAGAAGGATTTATCCTGCGGGAGGTCGCAGGAGATATCGTGGTGATCCCCTCCGGTGATACCCTGGATCTGAATATGATGATCACCCTGAATGAAACCGCTCGTTTTCTGTGGGAACGGCTGGAAAGAGGTGCCGAGGAAGCCGATCTTGTGGCCGCCTTGTTGCAGGAATATGAACTCACCGAAGCCCACGCCCAAAAAAGCGTTGCCGCTTTTGTCGAGAAATTGAAAGAAAATGACCTCCTTGCATAACCGTGAATTGCCTTTGGAGCAATTAATGCCCCTGATCCGGGAGCAACTGAACGCTGGCCATTCGGTTCGTTTTTCTCCTCGCGGTACCAGTATGCTGCCGATGCTTCGGCAGGGAAAGGACAGTGTGCTTCTTTCTCCTTTGCCGAAAAAACTGAAAAAGTATGACGTGCTTTTTTACCGACGTGATAACGGCAAATACGTTCTCCATCGTATTATAAAAATCGAAGGAGAAACCTTTACCTGTATGGGCGATAACCAATTCACTCCGGAACCCGGCCTTAAAGTTACCAACGCCATTGCCGTTGTAACGGCTTTTTACCGGGGCGAGCGTAAAGTGGAAGTGAAATCTCATTCCTATCGCTTATATTGCGTTTTTTGGGCGATTTCTCGCCCCGCTCGACATTTTTTGCTTCGTGCCATCGGCTGGCTCCGCCGCCATTGGTTTGCAGAAGGGAAATCTTGTTGAAAAGGTATGTGAAATAAATTTTTTGCAGATATATTATTCCGTTGTTGTAATTTTTGCAGATTTATGATATAATTTTTAAGTTAATATTTAATAGGTGAAAAGGGAATTCAGATGAATAAAAGAATAGCACTTTCTACCCCAACAATGCATAACGACGAAATGAAATACATAGAGCAAGCCTTTGAACGCAATTGGATTGCTCCGCTTGGTTTTAATTGCAATGGGTTTGAAAGAGAAATTGCAGGATATCTTGGGACTGATTGCTTCACTCTTGCTTTAAGCTCCGGAACGGCTGCGCTTCATTTGGCCATTAAGCTGGCGGGAATTAAAGCGGGGGATATTGTTTTATGCTCCGATATGACATTTGCAGCCTCGGTAAATCCTGTATGCTATGAAGGGGCTATTCCGGTGTTTGTTGATTCTGAGCGAGATAGCTGGAATTTGGATCCTGTTGCATTGGAAAAGGCTTTCCAAAAGTATCCTGATGCTAAAGCGGTAGTGTTGGTTCAATTATATGGAACCCCTGCTAAAATGGATGAGATTATGGCGGTTTGCCAAAAATATAATGCTGTTTTGATAGAGGATGCAGCAGAAGCGCTTTCTGCGGAATATAAAGGCAGAAAATGCGGAACATTTGGTACTTATAATGCAATTTCTTTTAATGGAAATAAGATTATCACCACCAGCGGAGGCGGAATGCTAATTTGTAAAGATTCCGCCGCACGGGATAAAGCATTATTCTGGGCAACCCAATCCCGTGAAAATGAACCTTGGTACCAGCATAAAGAAATCGGGTATAATTACCGGATGTCTAATATCGTGGCAGGGATCGGCCGGGGTCAGCTTCCTCATGTGGACGAGCATCGTGAACGGAAAGAAAAAATCTATAATCGGTATCTGGAAGCATTCAAGGAACTTCCCGTGAAAATGAATCCGTATTTAGATAACACGAAACCCAATTTTTGGCTATCTTGTATGTTGATTGATGAAGATGCGGGCGTTGAACCTATGGCTATCATAGAGAGGTTAGAGCAGGGGAATGTGGAAGCACGCCCCATTTGGAAGCCAATGCATCTGCAACCGGTCTTTGCTGAATGCGATTTTATTACTCAATTTGATGCCCCTGTGGATGAAGATGTATTCAACCGGGGAATTTGCTTGCCTTCTGATATCAAAATGACCGAGGAAGAGCAGCAGTATGTAATTGACATTATTAAATCTTGCTTTTGAGGCATTTTATGTACGCTATAGTATTTAAACGTATTTTAGATTTTATAATTTCTTTAGTTGCGTTATTGATTCTATCGCCGGTTATGTTGGCTTTGACGGTGATTGGGGCAGTTGCAATGAAGGGCAATCCGTTTTTTGTTCAAGAGCGCCCCGGCAAGTATGAAAAGATATTTAAATTGATCAAATTCCGAACGATGACTTGTGAAAAGGATGCCAGAGGGTATCTTTTGCCGGATGAGCAACGGTTAACCCGTTATGGTCAGTTTCTTCGTGCTTCTTCTTTAGATGAACTTCCGGAATTGATCAACATTTTAAAGGGAGATATGTCACTGGTGGGGCCTCGGCCGTTACTGGTGGAATATCTTGCTCGTTATAACGAAGATCAGCGTCGGCGGCATACTGTGCGTCCCGGACTCACCGGTTATGCACAGGTGCATGGACGCAATGCGATTACTTGGGAAGAACGCTTTGAATTAGACTTAGAGTATATCGATCATATTACTCTATGGCGGGATATAAAAATAATTTTCGAAACAGCTCTGGTGGTTTTTAAACGTAGTGGGATCACTTCTGAAACATCGGCTACGATGGAAAAATTCACTGGAACTGCAAAATAGGATTTGATATGAAGAAAAAGAAATTGCTGATATTAGGCGCTGGTGGTCACGGGCGGGTTGCGGCCGATATTGCCATTGCAATGGATGCTTATGAATCCATAATATTTGCATCCGATGATGCAGCACCACCTGATTTTCCTTATCCACATATCGGTAAATGTGAGAGTGCAAAAGCATATTTGGCAGATTATGAGATTTTCGTAGCAATTGGAAATAGTGCAATCCGCCGGCGGATCACTGAAGAATTCGAAGCGCTTCATGCAAATTTTGCTACGTTGATCCATCCTAAGGCTATTATTGGTAGTCGCGTAACATTTGGTGCCGGAACCGTTGTGATGCCGGGTGTTTGTGTCAACGCTGATTCTAAAATTGGAAAAGGCGTGATTTTAAACACTTGTTGTTCCGTGGATCATGATTGTGTTTTAGACGATTATGTTCATATTGCCCCAGGTGCACGTTTATGCGGTACTGTATATGTAGGAACAGATACTTGGATAGGTGCCGGTGCAACGGTAATTCATAATATTTCTGTGTGCGGGGGATGCATGATCGCTTCCGGTGCAGTAGTAGTGAAAGACGTAACGATATCCGGGACTTATAAAAAGGTACCGGCGATTCTGAGTAAGTAATCCATAATGATAGTGTGAGGGACCTATGCGTGTTTTGATAATCGCAAATAACGATATTGGACTATATAAATTTCGCCGAGAATTGATCGAAGAACTTTTGAAGGCCAACGAAGTATATCTCTCTTTACCCAATGGTCAATATATTAAACCGCTGACGGAGATGGGCTGTGTTTATGAGCCTTGTGAATTTGATCGTCATGGCATTAACCCTCTTGCAGAAATAAAACAATACTTTGTTTATAAGTCCTTGCTTAAAAAAGTTAAACCTGAAATTGTTTTTACGTATACAGTTAAGCCAAATATCTATGCAGGAATGGCCTGTGCCTCGCTAAAGATTCCTTATGTAGCCAATATTACCGGTTTGGGAACAGCCGTTGAAAACGGTGGATTGATGCAAAAAATCATCTTGTGTTTATCCGCTTTCGGCTTAAGAAAAGCGCAAAAAGTTTTTTTTCAGAATAGCAGTAACCGTGAGTTTATGCAAAAGCGGAAAATCATAAAAGGACCAACTGATCTGCTTCCGGGTTCAGGTGTCAATCTTCAAGAACATTGTTTAGAGAATTATCCTTCTCAGGACGCCCCCGTTACTTTGGTAACAGTAGGACGTATTATGAAGGATAAGGGAGCAGACGAAATTCTTTATGCTGCTCAAAAGATCCACCAGGAATATCCTGACGTAAGATTTCAGATTATCGGTGGATTTGATGGCGCTTACGAAACTCAAATTCAAAAAGCTGTAGAGATGGGATATATTCAATATCTTGGGCAGCAAGAGGATGTGCACCGTTGCTTGAAAAAAGCGCATGCGATTGTTCATGCTTCTTATCATGAAGGAATGTCCAATGTACTTTTGGAGGCAGCCGCTTGCGGTCGCCCGGTTATTGCCACAAATGTACCGGGGTGTCGTGAAACCTATGATGATGGCGTTTCCGGCCTTGCTTGCGAAGCGAGAGATGGCGATGATCTTGTGCGGGCTATTCGTACCTTCTTAAGGCTCTCTCATGAAGAAAAGATAAATATGGGATTAGCTGGCCGAAGAAAAGTAGAGTGTGAATTTGATCGGTCGATCGTTGTTCAAAAATATCTGGAAGAAATAACTTTTATAAATAATTTGCAAAAAGGCGGGAAATCATATGTCTC
Source organism: Eubacteriales bacterium (assembly GCA_045659565.1). GTDB lineage: Bacteria > Bacillota > Clostridia > Oscillospirales > QAKW01 > QAKW01. The sequence goes on from JAZOXD010000194.1 coordinate 6,943, forward strand.
TGTATGAAAAATTAATCAACAAAGAAGAATCAATATCATTAGTAGGCCTTGGCTATGTAGGAATGCCCATAGCAGTTGCATTTGCTAAAAAAGTTAATGTGATTGGCTATGACCTCAATGATAAAAAAATCGAGCTTTATAAAGCCGGTATTGATCCCACCAATGAAGTCGGGGACGAAGCTATTAAAGCAACTACCGTGGAATTTACTTCCGATGAAACTGCATTGAAACGGGCAAAGTTCCATATCGTTGCCGTTCCCACCCCGGTTTATGATGATCACACGCCGGATCTTTCTCCGGTCGAAGGTGCCAGCCGAATCGTTGGCCGTAATTTGACCAAAGGGAGTATCGTGGTTTATGAATCTACGGTTTATCCCGGTGTCACTGAAGAAATCTGTGTGCCGATCCTTGAAAAGGAATCCGGCCTGATCTGTGGGAAAGATTTCAAGGTGGGCTATTCTCCGGAACGAATCAATCCCGGTGATAAGGTGCATCGGCTTGAAACCATCACCAAGATCGTATCCGGTATGGATGCTGAGTCTCTGGATGTTATTGCAAAGGTCTATGAACTGGTTGTGGAAGCCGGCGTGCACCGCGCTTCTTGCATTAAAGTTGCTGAAGCTGCCAAGGTGATTGAAAACAGCCAGCGTGATATCAATATCGCATTTATGAACGAACTTTCCATTATCTTCAATAAGATGGGGATTGATACTAAATCGGTTCTGGAAGCTGCAGGAACAAAATGGAATTTCCTGAAATTTTATCCGGGCCTGGTGGGTGGCCATTGTATCGGCGTGGATCCGTACTACCTTACCTATAAAGCGGAACAGATGGGGTATCATAGCCAAGTAATTTTGGCAGGTCGCCGCATCAATGACGATATGGGAAAATATGTTGCAGAAAATTGCGTAAAAAAATTGATCGCTTGCGATAAGCGGGTCAAAGATGCGCGAGTAGGCCTTCTGGGCTTCACTTTCAAAGAGAATTGCCCCGATACCCGGAACAGTAAGATCTTTGATATCGTGAAAGAACTAAGTC
>JAZOXD010000195.1:0-1196 GCA_045659565.1 Eubacteriales bacterium
TTGCACCCAGCCTTGGTGCATATAAAAGGTTTTGCGCCCCAGTTCATAAAGGCTTTTGATGCGGGAAAGATCAGGGATACGGCAAACGCAATCCCCCAATGCGGGAATATCTTCGCCGGAGAAGGTGAAAATGCAATACACCGGTTGGGTTCCCGCAGTGCTGTAAATGCTGTGAAATTGCATAGGGGGGTGCAAAAACCCTTGGCCCGGTTCCAGTTCAAAAACCCGTTCTCCTGCGGCAATGCCAACCTTCCCCTCTAAAACGCAAACCAGTTCCCAAAAATCGTGGGTTTCCCCGGGAAAACGGTAATCCGAGGTGCATTTTCGTTGAAAAAGTGTATGCAGTTGGGTGATTTTTGGATTATGTTCCAAGAGAAAAGACATATCAATCTCCTACATAAAATCAAAGATATTGTATATAGAATCCTATAGTAATTTTGGCGAAAAACCGCTAAAATCAATGTGTTGAGATCATTTTAACAAATAGATTATAAAATGTCAAATCTTTAAAAATATGGAGGACCCGATGGAACCTTTAAAAATAATTGTTATCGGCGCAGGCGGACGCGGCGGCCGTTATACCGATATTATGGCCGAATTCCCCCAACGCTTCAAGGTGGTGGGGGTGGCAGAACCCATCAAGGAACGGCGGGACTATATCCGCAATAAACATCAGGTGGCTTCCGAAAATTGCTTCACCACGTGGGAACATATTTTGGATCAACCCAAATTTGCGGATATTGCCATTATCTCCACCATGGATCGGATGCATTTTGCTCCGGCTATGAAGGCTTTGGAACTGGGCTACGACCTGCTGCTGGAAAAGCCGGTGGCACCCACTGCGGAGGAGTGTTCCGCGATCTATAAGCAAGCACAAAAATGCGGCAGAAAAATTATGGTTTGCCACGTTTTGCGCTATACCCCCTTCTTCAACCAGTTGAAATCCATTATTCAAAGCGGCAAGGTGGGCGAGGTGGTTTCGGTGGAGCATATGGAGGCCGTGGGCAATATCCATCAAAGCCACAGCTTTGTGCGGGGCAACTGGGGCAATGCGGAGGAAAGTTCCTTTATGCTGATGCAAAAATGCTGTCACGACCTGGATATTCTGCAATGGCTTTTGGATAAGAATTGCCAAAAGATCCAATCTTTTGGCTCCCTGAAATATTTCAAGCGGGAGAATGCTCCTGATGGTTCTC
>JAZOXD010000196.1:0-8026 GCA_045659565.1 Eubacteriales bacterium
CTTCCATGATCGGCGAACCCGTTGTAATCGACGTAACCCTTTCCAACTCCACCGATCTGAACAACGTGAAGGTAACGGTTGAATACGATGCCAACGCTCTGGAATACGTTTCCAACACTCTGGACGGCGCTGTTGTTGATACCTCCGTTCCCGGTGTTCTGGTTCTTACCGCCAACAAGAATACTTCCATCAACGTGGTAAACGATCTGTTGACCAAGGTAACCTTCACCGTGAAGGAAACTGCAGGGGAAGAAGAATACACCGTTCGGGTTAAAGTAACCGATGCCAAGGTTGGCAATCAGACTGTAACTGTTACCAATTGGAACAAGGAAGTTACCGTTAAGGTGGTTGCTACCGATAAGGGCGACCTGAACGATGACGGCGAGGTTGATACCCGCGACGTTTCCCTGATGCTGGAACACTTCGCTAAGGGTACCGAAAACGATCTGAACAGCGATCAGAAGGCTGCCGCTGATATGGACCGTGACGGAACCTTCACCATCGTTGACGTTCTGATGCTTCTGAAAGATCTTTCCGCCAACGCATAAAAAAACAAAAAACAAGGATGCTTCTGCATCCTTGTTTTTTTGCCGCCTTTAAAAGGGTCTTGCCCGTCGGGGCGTGTTTTTTGCCTTGACTTTGCGGGGGTTTTTTATTATAATATAATGTACGATAACATACACGGAGGAAAAGAACGTGGATAATAAAAAGATGGTGAAAGAGATCACCGCCATGGACGTGGATTTCGCCCAATGGTACACCGATATTGTTAAAAAGGCCGATATGGCCGCCTATTCCAACGTAAAGGGTTTTATGATCATCCGCCCCTACGCTTACGCTATGTGGGAACTGATGCAGGGCGCATTGGATAAAATGTTCAAAGACCTGGGTCACGAAAACATTTTTATGCCTATGCTGATCCCCGAAAGCCTTTTGAATAAAGAAAAAGATCACGTGGAAGGTTTCGCCCCCGAGGTAGCCTGGGTTACCTATGGCGGAAGCGAAAAACTGGAGGAACGGATGTGCATCCGCCCCACCTCCGAAACCCTGTTCTGCGATCATTTTAAGGACGTGGTTCAATCCTGGCGTGATCTGCCCAAACTGTATAACCAGTGGGTTTCCGTGGTCCGTTGGGAAAAGACCACCCGCCCCTTCCTGCGTACCCGTGAATTCCTGTGGCAAGAAGGCCACACCCTTCACGCTACCCAAGAGGAAGCGGAAACCGAAACCCTGAATATGCTGAACGTTTACGCCAAATTCTGCCGTGATTATCTGGCTATCCCCGTGGTTACGGGCCGTAAGACCGATAAAGAAAAATTTGCGGGAGCAGAAGCCACCTATACCATTGAGGCTCTGATGCACGATGGTAAGGCGCTGCAGAGCGGTACCTCCCATTTCTTTGGCGATGGTTTCTCCAGAGCTTTTGACGTTACTTATACTGATAAGAATAATAAATTGGTTTATCCCTTCCAGACTTCTTGGGGTTGCACCACCCGTCTGATCGGTGCGGTGATTATGACCCACGGCGATGATAACGGCCTGGTTCTGCCCCCGATGGTGGCTCCCACCCAAGTGATGATCGTGCCCGTTGCCCAGCATAAGGCCGGCGTTCTGGAAAAGGCCGAAGAGGTTCGGGCTCGGGTATCCAAGGTTGCCAGAACCAAGATGGATGCCTCCGACAATAGCCCCGGCTGGAAGTTTGCTGAATATGAAATGAAGGGTGTGCCCATTCGTCTGGAACTGGGTCCCCGGGATATTGAAAACGGCGTATGCGTGTTGAGCCGTCGCGATACCGGCGAAAAGACCGTGGTGAAGCTGGACGAGCTGGAAACGGTGATCCCCGCTCTGTTGAAAGAGATTCAGGAGAATATGCTCAACAAGGCTACGGAGCGTCGTCTGCAGATGACCCACACCGCCCACAATCTGGAAGAAATGAAAGAAATTGCCGCCACCAAGCCGGGCTTTATCCGGGCGATGTGGTGTGGCGAGGAGGCTTGCGAGCTGCAACTGAAGGAAGATTGCGATGTCAGCAGCCGCTGTATGCCCTTTGAGGATCAGGAACAAGTGGCCGAAACCTGCGTTTGCTGCGGCAAGAAGGCCCAAAAGTTGGTTTACTGGGGCAAAGCCTATTAAGTTTATCCCTCTTGGGTATAAATTGATCTGCCTTTCAGGAAATTTTTGAAAAATATAAAACGGCGGTGCGGAATTTTACCGCACCGCAATTTTTTAAAAATGAATGCAACATTTTTGCATTTTGATTCGTTACTATATTAGGAAAGGAGTCAGGAGACCGTGGCTTTGAGAACCGAATTAATTCAACGGATCATCGCCGAAGAAGGCCCCACCGTTTATCGGTTGGCTATGGCCCAAACCCGCAACTCCGCAGATGCCGACGATATTTATCAGGAAGTGTTTTTGCGCTTTTTGAAAAATGAGCCGGTTTTCCAAAGTACCCAGCATCAACGCGCTTGGTTTATTCGGGTAACGGTGAACTGTTGCAAGGATCTTTTTAAGCGTGCCCATCGGAACGACCTGCCTCTGGATCACGCCCGCAATGCAATGAAGGTCTCCGAGGAACACGCCGAACTGGCCGAAGCTTTGGAGGCGCTGGATCCCAACCAGCGGGCAATGGTCCACCTGCATTATTTTGAAGGCTATAAAACCGATGAGATCGCTGCATTAATGAATATGAAGCCCGCTACCGTTCGGTCCGGGCTGGATCGTGCGCGGCAAAAATTAAAAAAATTGATGGAAGGAGGGAAGGCCCGTGTTTGAGCAGGAATATAAAAAGATGTTCCGGGACGTGAAGCCGTCTCAGAACTTAGAAATTGAAACCTTGGGATTATTGCTCGAAATGCGGGATCATCCCCCCGCAGTCCCCGCACCCAAACGGCGGTTGAAGCCTGTATTTATCACCACGGCCGCCTCGCTGGCCGCAGTCTTTATCCTTACCTTTATCGGGATTGGTGTACATCAGGGCTTGTTGAACAAGCGGATGGGTAACGAACTCTTACTCAGCGATGAGGTCGTAGAAGATATTGACGGCGAGGATCTTTTTGGGGATGGGAAGGCGGATCAAGATTCCTCCCCGGGTGCCACCGGTCAGGATGAAGAGGCCGAGGAACTCAAGGATTCTGTCGAGGATACAAAAGAGGATTCCAAAAACGATAGCGCTCCCAATTCCACCGCCGACGAAGGAACGGCTTCCGATGATAAGGATTCCTCTGCAGATGATAAATCCGAGTCCTCCGAGGATGAGGATAAAAAGGATTCCAACGGCAATATTGATCAGATCGTACAAGAGTATAATGAGTCCTATAAAGGCGGGAATGATAATTCTTACGCCATGAACTATATTCGGGCGAAGTACGCACCGGCGGTATTAAGCACCGATGGTATTCGTACCTATCTTTCTATCAAGGAATTTGCCGATGCATTGGAAAAACGTTCCACTTTGGGCTATGGATCCAAGTATTATAATGCCCGGGAACTGTTGATTGTTCCCACAAAATTGCCGGAAAATTGCAATTTTCGCCAGCTTTATCTGGATACCAACACCGGCGCTTATACCTATCAATATGCGCTTGCATTTGAAGGGTATCCGTATTTGGTAACGGTTGAAAATAAGAGCCATCGGGCTGCTTCTTTGCAGGAGTTGAAGGAGCAGATCGGCTACCTGGAAGGGGAAGAGGTTCAATATTCGATCCGTGGTAATGTGTTGACCTATACCTTTGGCACCGAAACCATTATGGTGACCGTTACTTCGGCCGCTGACGGATATGAGGTGTCCGACAGTACTTGTCAGGTGCTGTTCAATCGAATGGATCTGGGGCGCTCCACCTTGGATAACGAAATTTTAGAAATGACGTTTCCCCCAAAAGCAAATTAAACAAAAGCAGATTTTGGAATTTTTCCAAAATCTGCTTTTTACTTTTGCCATAAATTCCAACTGATATTTTGTTCGTTTTTTCAAAAAATAATGGCTGAAAGGTCGTTATTGCTATGAAAAAATTGCTTAAAATCAGTTTGCCGATTTTCTGCCTGTTGCTGGTGGGGGCGTTGATCGGGTGCGGGGTCTATCGGATTCCCGACAGCTTCAGTTACTATACCGGCACCCGGCCGGATACGGCATTTTATTATTCTTTGGAGGCAGACACCTCCGCCTTGGCGGAGGAAGCGGATGCCTCCTATAAAGCCAAAGTTAAGCTTTTTGGATTTTTGCCCGTCAAGGATGCGGAGGTCCGCCGGATCAGCCAAAAACAACTGATTCCGCTGGGAACGCCCTTTGGGGTCAAGCTTTATACCAAGGGCGTCATCGTGGTGGATGCAGAGGAAGGCAGCCCCGGCCTGGAGGCGGGCATTCAGGTGGGGGATATTATCCTTTCCTATAATGGGGTGGAGATCACCTCCAACAGCGATCTGAAAAAGCAGGTCAACCTCTATGAAGGCAAGCCGCAAAAGGTGCGGATCCTGCGGAATCAGCGCAGTCAGACGATGCTGGTTACCCCGGTGGAAACAGAAAATGGCTATAGTGTGGGACTTTGGGTGCGGGATAGCGCCGCCGGCCTGGGAACTCTTACCTATTATGATCCCCAAACCAAAACCGTGGCGGGGCTGGGCCATTCCATTACCGATTCCGATACGGGCAAAACAATGCCCCTTGGCACGGGAACAATGGTGGAGGCCACCGTCACCGGGGTGAAGCCCGGTGAGGCGGGAGAGCCCGGGGAACTGTTGGGTAAATTAAAGGATCAGGAGCTGGGCGAAGTGACGGAAAACTGCGCCACCGGCCTTTTTGGGACCGCCACCGCCGATTTTACCGGCGTTTCTTACCCCATTGCTCTGAAAAACGAGATTAAAACCGGGGAAGCCCAGATCCTTTGCACCACCCGGGGTGACACCCCACAACTGTATACTATTTGTATAACCAAGATCAATAATAACTTATCGGAAATCAAAAACCTGTGTATTCAGATCACCGACCCGGAATTGCTGGCGAAAACCAACGGGATTGTCCAGGGAATGTCGGGCAGCCCCATTCTGCAAGACGGCAAACTCATCGGCGCCGTCACCCACGTGCTGGTGGATGACCCTGCCCGCGGTTATGGGGTTTTTATTGAAAATATGCTTTCTGCCGCCTGATTTGCCCCAAGGCAAAAATAGCGACCAAAAGGAGAAATAACGATGAACTATACCGACCTGCCCGTGGGCTTTGCTATGGCTCTGGCCCAAAACCGCGCCGCTTTGGAAAAATTCGGCGCCATGAGCGACCCCCAAAAGCAACAACTCATTGTTCGGGCCCACTCCGCCCGCTCCCGCCGGGAGATGCACAATCTTGTATCCGAGATCGGCAATACAACCTACAACTAAAAAAGAGCAGGTCACACGACCTGCTCTTATATTATTCTATTCCCAATAGCCAACTCACGCTGACCTTTAAAATTTTTGCCAATTCTCGAACCTCATAATCCGCCACAAAACGAGTGCCCATTTCAATGCGAGAAATGCTGTCACGCTCTATGATGATCCCCGCCACCTGCAACTGCGCCGCCAAATCATTTTGTGTCAGCCGTAATCTACACCGTGCTTCATGAACCCGCTCTCCGAAGATATTTTTCTTGCCATTATAATCGTAAATTTTCACAATTATACCCTCCTATATGTTAAAGGTTTGCATTTTTCTTGACATTAACATATTTTTTCTCTGTAATTATGTTAAAGATAAGAATATTTGCTTATATCTTTAGGAGGTATATCTATGAAGAAAATTATTTATTTGTTTATGATTTTTGCTCTTTGCCTTTATTTAAGTGCTTGTTCAGGCAGCAAAACGGCTACCATCCTTACCAATGACGGCGAAAAAGTTTCCATGACAGCAAAAGAACTTTGCGATGTTTATTCTTCCAACGACTTGCTATTTCAAGAAAAATATTGCGGGGCAGCCCGATTTTGCAAAACGGTAAGCTCATCGGCGCGGTCAGCAACGTTCTGTTGGGGTGTGGGATCTTGATTGAAAATGTGTTACAGAAGGTCGCATAAACAACAAAGCGGGTCATCACTTGAGAGAAGAATTCAAGGGATGACCCGTTTCTATTTATGTTATCATTTCGCTGTTTTCATCAGGCGGGAGCGGTTTGTTTTGAAAAATCTGTCTTCCGAATTCATATATGGTTTTATTCATTGCCTCCAATTTATCCGGATCATAAGGAACAGAATGGCTCGGTCCTGCAATATATCCGCCGTTAGGCAGAGCCATTTCTTTGATGCGCCGTTTCACTTCGGCAACAACATCTGCAGGGCCTGCGGATGGATTATCCAAGACAAACTGACTGTCTATCCCCCCGATAAAACAGAGCTCGTTGCCGTATTGTTGCTTGAGCGCTGCCAGATTGTTACACGGTTGACAGGGATTCCAGCAATCTGCGCCCATTTCGATCATATCACCTATAATAGATTCGATTTTTCCGCAAGAATGTTGGTTGATAATAATGCCTAATGATTTGGCACAGTCGTAAATACGCTTGGTATGTGGCTTAATTATTTTTCGCCATTTTTCCGGCGAAATAAATAAGTTGTCCTGCGTGCCCCAATCATCACCATACCACAGGACATCAAATTTGGTTTCCTCGTGGTACCTTTTCAGAAATTCAATTTTATAATCTGCAATCGCAGACGCAAGTTCAAACATCGTATCTTCATCGGTATAATAGGCCATCAAAGCCTCTTCCATACCCATGAGCAGATAGATTCTTTCAAAAATCCCCATTTCAATAAATCCGCGAACCAGATACTGATCGCGGTCTATTTCTTGCGCTTCTCGTCTTGCTTCGCTCCAGTCGTATGCATTGATATCCGGAATTTTCAATTGGGACTTCCAAGCAGACAGATCTGTTATTACGTAATTATTATCTGACGGATAAGTGCCGCCTTCTGCTCTTTCATTCAGAATCCACTCACAGCCAAAGATATCCTTTCCGGCAGATTTAGGGCGTTCACAGATGGGGGGAAAAACAGTAACGATTGCTTCCTTTGCATAAGGAACCCATTCCGGATTCTTCCTGAATATGGTCCGGAGGTAGTTTTCTTTTTTGTTCATTGCAATTCTCTCCTGATGGGTTTATAATGTGTATTATATCAAAGAAAATGCACAGCGTATATGGAATATATACATCAAAAGAGGTAAAATATCACAATGCAAGAAGAAATTTATACGTTTTCTCAATATGTAAAACCCGAATTGCCCCTTAATATACGGGTGGCAGGAGTGTCTTATTGTGACAACACTTATAGTATTAAGCGTTCCAATTACGATTATTTTGTAATCGAGTATACGTTTGGAGGAGAAGGGGTTTTAGAGGTTGACGGACAGCAATATAACATAGGAACAAATGATACCTATTTTTTGTACAAGGGAAAAGGGCATCGATATTATTGCAAGGAAAATAGTTGGAAGAAAATATGGGTGGTATTTTCAGGTGAACTTGTGGAAACTTTATTTAACGTGTACCTTAAGGAATGTCCTAATGTGCTTCGTCAGTTTGCCATTTACGGAAGCCTGCAAAAGATCATTGATCTTGCAAGGGATCCAAACATTTCATATGAGGAAATGGTAAATCAATCGGCCATCATATTACACAAGATCCTGGTTTCAGCCGGGAACTTAGATGTTGCCAAAGCAGACAGCCTTCCCATAGCAGTGAAAAACTATATAGATGATAACCTTAACAACCCGTTGGATTTGAAAGAACTCTCAGAGGTGTTTCATTTTTCTCCAAATTATATTATTGCTCTTTTTCGTATGCATTTTGGATGTACACCTTATGTATACTACGAAAAACAGAGAATGCACACAGCCAAAGAACTATTGATAAACACCTCCCTGTCTGTTGGTGACATTGCCGGGAGATTGGGGTTTGATAATCAAAATTATTTTTCAAAATGCTTCAAAAAGGAGTTTGATATTGCGCCATCTCATTTTCGAAAGAAAATTAGCTTATTGGAATACAATACACCATAAAACAGGGGG
>JAZOXD010000197.1:0-10127 GCA_045659565.1 Eubacteriales bacterium
ATGGTGGAAAAGGATGAACCGATTCATAAAAATGCTTACTGTACCGAAATTCATTGTCAATACGAAAGAGAGACAGGGTATTCATGTAATTTGTGTCATGCTTCAGCATCACCTTACTCTCTTCGGTTACATCCACCCACTTTTCCGTTTCAAGATCCATCTGAAAGGCTTTGGTTCCGTCTCCGTAATATGAAGCTACCAAAACACCGTCCGTATAATCCTTTCGTTCGAAAGAAACCTGCGCATTTTCATCGGTGGTGAAATCGTAATCGATCACGCCTAAGGTATCCGTTCCCTCAATAGTGTCGTTATTTTTAGTTTCAACCATAACAGAGCCCTTTTTATGGGCAATGCTTTGCTTGACCGCCGCTTCGTATGCAGCAAATGCCGCATCGGTTTCCGGGGTGTTCTTGAACGTGTTACACGAGCAAAGACCGATTAATAACGATGCAGTCAGCAATATTCCAATTAACTTTTTCATCATTTCACCTCACATGTATTATAAACCGCACAAGAATAGATGTCAAGAAAATGCAAAAAGTCTCTGCCATACAGCAGAGACTTTATAGAGATGACTAGAAATTAAGCACCCATCTTATTCAATTTGATGGTCAGTTTGCTCTTCTTTCTGTTGGAGGTATTCTTAGCAATAATACTCTTTCCTACAGCCTTATCAATCTTCTTCACAGCCAACTTATATGCATCGGTTGCAGCAGCCTTATCGCCGGAAGCAACAGCAGCATCGAAATTCTTGATGAGAGTTTTCATTTCGGACTTCAGCATTTTGTTATGCAGGCTCTTGGTCTCGGTTACCAAAACTCTTTTCTTAGCAGATTTAATGTTGGGCATGGGATACACCTCCTTGTCGTAATATTTAAATTGCTATGATATTTTACCACCCTTTTTTATTAAAATCAAGTGTTTTTTTAAAAAACTGCCATTCTTTTTTGTTTCAAATTCATTTTTGTTGTAAATTGCACAAATCGAACGGTATATGTCGAACATTTTTTAAATATTTTTTAATTTTTTCTTGACTTTCATTTTTGGTTATAATATAATTCTGATAAGTACAATGTTAGGAGCATCAAAATATTGGTGGCTGGAATGATTTCTCAAGACTTATTAAACGCAGCCAAAGGCGGTCAATCCGCCGCCCAAAACCAAATCATCCTGCAACTCTCCCCTATGTTGAAGCGCATCTCTTCCCGCTATTTTATAATGGGTGGGGATCGTGATGACCTTCTGCAGGAATCGATGATCGGCTTACATAAAGCGATCACCAGTTACGATGCTTCCAAAAACAATGACTTCATCGCCTATGCGAAAACCTGTATCCATAACCAAATCATATCTGCAATCAATGAAGCTGCCGCAAAAAAGCATCGGCCGCTGAACGCCTCTTTGGAATTAGAAGCGGCCACCCAATTCAGCTATGATGGCCCCATGGATCTTGTGATCACCCGCGAGACGCTGGAATCAGTTCTTGCTGTCATGCACGATAAACTTTCAAAAAAAGAAAAGCAAGTTTTGATTCTCTATTTGGATGGATTATCTTATAAGAAAATCGCATCTACGCTTCAGACTACCGAAAAATCGGTTTCCAATGCCTTGTGTCGGATCCGAAGCAAACTCACATAATCATAGTTGAATGCCCATAAAGCTTTGTGGCGGAGCGCTGAAATATTCAGAGGGAGCGGTTCGATTCCGTTTAGGGTTAAAAAATATTCTTACCACGAAAGAGGAAAAAACCATGTACGAAGACAAGAAACTGATCTGTAAAGATTGCGGCAACGAGTTCGTTTTCACCGCCGGTGAGCAGGAATTCTATGCAGAAAAAGGCTTCCAGAACGAGCCCCAGAGATGCAAGGCTTGCCGTGATGCCCGCAAGAACGCTGCCAAGGGTCCCAAGACCTTCTATGATGCAGTATGCGCTGATTGCGGTGCTGAATGCAAGGTGCCCTTCGAGCCCAGAGAAGACCGCCCTGTTTACTGCAGCGATTGCTTCGCTAAGAGAAAAGACGCCGAATAAGTCTTCGTATTTTAGCAACGAAAAAACGGCTGCCGGAAATTTCCGGCAGCCGTCTTTATTTTATTCAAAGACCTCTTCTACCAAGCGTGTACTTTCCGGCGGCGAATAGCACCAGCGTTCCATATAGTCACCGTCAAAATAATAGGTAAACGGTAGTGGTTTTTCCACCGGATCACCCATATCGACCACCGCAAGCTTCACCTTCATTTTCTCCGGAATAATACTTTTAATGTAAACCCCGACATAACGGTCCACGGCAACCTGATCGGTCACCTCGGCCAGGCCGGCCAAATTTGGTGTCAATTCCACAAAAATCCCATAGGGTTCAATGCTGCGAATGATCCCGGCTACCGTTTGACCAACCCTGAATGCAGACACATTTTCTTCCCATGTGCCCAAAAGTTCTTTGTGTGAAAGCAAAATACGTCCCTGTTCCCGGTCCACTTGCAACACGACGACTTTGACACACATACCGCACCAAAAACGGTGATCCGGATGGTTTATCCGAGAAATGGATATGCGATCTATGGGAATCATCGAAATCACGCCGCAGCCAAGATCAACAAATGCACCAAATTGTTCCAAATGTGTCACCCGTGCATCCACTACCATCCCGGGCTTCAATTTATTATACAAATACGCCGTACAACGTTCCTGGGCTTTTCTGCGAGAAAGCAGCACCATTCGTTTCCCTTCCCTGAAAATAAAGCCCTCAACCACAAACGAAACCATCTTATTAACCCGTGTGATAATGGCCACATCCTTAACAGTCCCCTCTTTTATTCCCATCGCCGCTTCCGGACGTGGAATAAAACCCGTAAGATTACCAAGCTGAACATATAAATTATGCTCGCTATCGCAAAGCGTGCATCGGGCTTGTAAAATTATGCCTTCCGCACGTGCTTGCTCCAGCCCCTGTTCACTTTCCATATAGCGACGTTCCTCCGGTCGTTCACAGCCTTCCGGACGATAAGTTTCCTTGATCATTCTCTTCCATTCCTTTCAAGCATTTCTTTGTGTAAATATATATGAAAAGAAACGTTTTTCTATTACTTATTTTGTTTAACTTACGATTTGAAAAAACGTATATAAATATGTTATAATAATATAAAATAGGAGAGGTAGGTTTTGCAATGGATATCCGTATCAATGACATACTGACTATGAAAAAAAATCATCCCTGCGGAAACAGTCGTTTTAAAGTGTTGCGAATTGGGATGGATTTTAAATTGCAATGCCTGCAATGCGGCCACGAGATTATGTCCCCCAGATTAAAAATCGAAAAAAATATCAAAAGAATTGAGCGAGAAGCCAATGACTGAACAATTAAAACTGATTGAAGAACGCTTTGACGAAGTAAACCGTCGACTTTCTGATCCCTTGGTGGTAAGTGACCAAAAGGGTTATACCGAACTAATGAGAGAATTAAAACGGTTGACACCGATTGTTGAAAAATTCAGAGAGTGGCAAACCTACGAAACCCAATGGAAAGAAGCAGAGGAGCTGCTTAAAGAAACAGATGACAGCGAAATGCTCGCTCTGGCCGAAGCGGAGTATAAGGACGGAAAAGCATCCGCCGAAGCTTCAATGGAAGAACTGAAAATCCTCTTGCTCCCCAGGGATGAAAATGATGACAAAAACGTAATTATCGAAATTCGCGGCGGGGCCGGCGGTGAGGAAGCAATGCTGTTTGCCTCTACGCTGTTTCGTATGTATACCATGCACGCTGAAAGCAAAGGGTTCAAATATGAAATCTTGAATCTGAATGACACCGAGCTGGGCGGCATTAAAGAAATCGCGTTTTCTATTGCCGGCGAAGGGGCATTCTCACGTTATAAATTTGAGAGCGGTGTTCATCGGGTACAACGAGTGCCGGAAACCGAAAGCGGCGGGCGGATTCACACTTCCACTGCCACAGTTGCGGTTTTGCCCGAAATGGAAGAGGTTGATTATGAAATCAACCCAACCGACCTGCAGATTGATACCTTCCGTTCCTCCGGTGCGGGCGGTCAGCACGTGAACAAAACGGAAAGTGCCATTCGTATCACTCACCTGCCCACCGGTTTGGTTGTGGAATGCCAGGATGAACGAAGCCAACACAAAAATAAAGAACGAGCACTGAAAATCTTACGTTCTCGTTTGGCAGAGATTGAAAGAGAAAAGCAAGAAGCCGCCGTTGCCAGTGAGCGTAAAAGCCAAGTGGGAACCGGCGACAGAAGCGAACGGATTCGCACATACAACTATCCCCAGGGGCGGGTTACCGATCATCGGATCGGATTGACTCTTTATAAATTAGAGCAAATTCTTAACGGAGATTTGGACGAAATTATTGATGCGCTGGTCACCCACGATCAAGCTGAGAAGCTGAAGGGAGCGCAGGCTGGATGAAAACCAAATTCTTTACTGAAAAAGATCTTCCGGAATGTGGTGAACTGATCCGGAAAGGTGAATTAGTTTGTTTTCCCACCGAAACAGTTTATGGATTAGGTGCCAATGCTCTGGACCCCAAAGCGGTTGCCCGAATCTTTGAGGTCAAAAACCGGCCAGCCAACAATCCATTAATCGCTCATATCTGTGATAACAGTATGTTACCGATGGTAACCAACAAACTGCCAAAGGAGATTAAAGAACTAACTGATCTTTTTTGGCCCGGCCCCTTCACGGTCGTTTTACCCAGGGGTGATAAGATCCCCGCTATTGTTTCCGCCGGTCTTTCCACCGTTGCTGTTCGCTGCCCGGACCACCCCTTGGCTTTGAGCCTGATTCGGGAAGCAGGAGTTCCCATTGTTGCGCCCAGCGCTAACCGTTCCGGTCGCCCCTCCCCAACCTGCCCGGCACATTGCCGCGAGGACCTGGACGGGCTGATTGCAGGAATTATTGAAGGCGGTGAGTGCGCCATCGGATTAGAAAGCACCGTTGTTGCTCCGATGGGCGGCCGCAAACTAAAACTATTACGTCCCGGCGGAATAACCGTCGATATGTTGGAAGCCGTCGGATTTGAGGTAGAAGCCGATCCCGCTATTTTGGAACCGGTTCAGGAGGGGCAGCAGGTTTCCTCCCCCGGAATGCTTCATCGCCACTATGCGCCCAAGGCACCCTTGATAGTTGTAACCGGAGATCCGAAAGAAGTTTGTGCCGCTATCCTAAAGAAGCAAGAACCGGGAGTTTGGGTTTTGGCCTTTGATGAATACCTGAACCGATTTGAAAATGCCCTGTCTTTTGGGTCCATCACAGACCCAATTTCTCAATCCCACGCATTGTTCGGCGCATTGCGCCGGTTTGATTCCTTAAACTGCAAGCAGATCTATGCGATGGCGCCCGGCCGGGAGGGTGTTGGCCTTGCAGTTTGTAACCGCCTTTATCGGGCAGCATCCTTCCAGATCATTCCGGCAGAAAGGCTTTAACAATGATCATTGGACTAACCGGTTTTAGCGGAGCAGGTAAAACCACTGTTTCTGCAGTTTTTGCCCAAAACGGTTTTTCGATTCTGGATTGCGACAAAATCGTTCACGATGAAGTTTATTATGACCCAACAGTTTTGGAGGCAATTGCAAAAACCTTTGGTCGAGAATGTATTCAAAAAGGAACGATTGACCGGGCTGTTTTGCGTAACAAAACCTTGGGAGATCGTCAAATGACCCAATTGCTGAACAAAACAGTTTTGCCCTTTATCATTGCGCATATCCGCAAGTGGATCAAGGAACACTCCACCGGCCACATCTTATTGGATGCACCGCTTTTATTTGAAAGCGGCTTGGATCAGGATTGCGACAAAACCGTTGCGGTAATCAGCGACCCTGCTCTTTCTAAAGAGCGGATTATTCGTCGAGATCACATCACTCCGGAACAAGCTGAACAGCGACTTTTCAGCCAACACGATGCAGATTATTATATTCGCAAATGCGATTATATTTTACAAAATAACGAGGGAATCGATGATCTGCGGCAAAAAGCCGAGGAACTGATTGGAGCCATTTATGACCAAACATTATAAGGCCTTTGGTTTTTGGATTCTCACTTTATTGATTTTGACCGGGCTGGCCTTGGTCCTGCGATATCATTTTTCAGAAGACGGGCCTCAAAAATACCACGGAATTGTATACCGCTATGCCACCGAGTACCGTTTAGATCCCACTTTGGTGATGGCGGTAATCCGGGTTGAAAGCAATTTTGATCCCCATGCCCGTTCTAAAGCAAATGCCATTGGACTGATGCAAATCACCGAAGAAACGTTGAAATGGGCCATCCTCCGCGAAGGAAAAAGTGCAGCCTATACTGCCGAGGACTTATACAAGCCCGAAATCAACATCAAATACGGATGTTTGATCCTCTCTTTACTTTCGGAGGAATTAAAAGATCAGAACACCATACTAGCAGCCTATAACGCAGGCCGTGGGAATGCTTTAAAATGGCTAAAAGACCGTCGGTATTCGCCGGATGGAATCACCTTGACCGCCACGCCCTATAAAGAAACTAATCAATATATCAAGAAAGTTCAAAAATATTATAAACAATATAAAGAGAAGTTAGGAGAAGCACCATGAGTTTATTCTATCAAAGCAAAAACATCTACGAATGCAGCGAAGAGATCCCCGCAATCTTTGAAACTGCAAAGGGTTATCTGGATTTTATGACCCATTGCAAAACCGAGCGTACATGTACCGCTTACTTTCAAAAAAGAGCCGAAGAAAACGGCTTTAAGCCATTGGAACAAAATTCCGATCTGAAGCCCGGTGATAAGTTTTATATGGTAAACCGTGGCAGAGCTATTTTTGTCGGCATTATGGGTAAAAAACCCATCACTGCAGGCTTACATATTGCTGCCGCTCATCTGGATTCCCCCCGAATCGACCTGAAACCCTGCCCTCTTTATGAAAGCGATGAACTTTCCTTGCTGAAAACCCATTATTACGGCGGTATTAAAAAATATCAGTGGACCGCAATTCCCCTGGCTTTGGAAGGGGTCGTTGTTCTTTCCAACGGAGAAACTGTGGATCTTTCCGGCAATGAGTACACCTTTACCATTTCCGAACTTCTGATTCATCTTTCCCAAAAAGAAATGGAGAAAAACGCCGCCAAGGTTGTTGAAGGCGAGAATCTGCGAGTAATTGCCGGACATATTCCTGATATGGAGGCAGATAAGGATAAGGTGAAATCTGCTGTCCTGAAGATCTTGAACGAGAAATACGGCATGACCGAAAAAGACTTTATCTCTGCCGAACTGACTTTGGTTCCCAAAATGAACCCTGCTGAATTGGGCTTTGACAAAGCCTTGATCGCCGCCTACGGCCACGACGACCGGATCTGTGCCTACACCGCTTTTGAAGCTTTAATGCAGGTAGATATCCCTGAACATACTGCCATTGTTGCATTGGTAGACAAAGAAGAAATCGGTTCCGACGGCGTAGCAGGCATGCAGAGCCAGTTTATGGAACTTGTATTCAGCCGTTTGGCCAAGAGCGAGAGTCTTTTGGAGATCTATTACAACTCCAAATGTCTTTCTGCCGATGTAAATGCAGCTTTCGATCCCCTTTACCCTGCCCCCACCGAAGCCCAGAATACCTGCCGTTTAAGCCACGGCCCCTGCATCACCAAATACACCGGAGCCCGAGGCAAGGGCGGCACCTCTGATGCCACTGCCGAAACCATGGGCTACTTCACCAAACTTTTTGACGAAAACGGGATTCGCTGGCAAACCGGCCTTTTGGGCGCTGTTGATGCAGGCGGCGGTGGAACAGTTGCCAAATATATGGCAAATCGCAACATCGATACCGTTGATATTGGCATTGGCTTACTTTCTATGCATGCTCCGATGGAAATCGCCTCCAAAGCAGATATCTATGAAACCATCCGCGCTTTCTACGCATTTTTGAAGTAAAGGAATTTTTTATGAACGCAAATAAAATCGGATTTAAACCCACAGATATTCTGATTCCCCAAAATACCGATATGAAAAAGTGGAGCGTTGTTGCCTGTGACCAATACACCAGTCAGCCGGAATATTGGGAGCGGGTACGCAAGTTTGTCGGTAACGAGCCTTCATCGCTGAATTTGATTTTACCGGAAGTGGATCTTAATAATGCAGATCCCGCAGAAATCAATCGCAATATGGCGGAATACCTGGATAAAAACGTTTTTAAAACCCTTACCGATTCCTTCATCTTTGTCCGCCGCTTTCTGGACTCCAATCAAGAACGTTTAGGATTGATCGGCGCATTGGATTTGGAATGTTACGATTATCACAAAGGTTCTGTTTCTCTTTGCCGTGCCACCGAGGGTACGGTAGAAGAGCGACTACCGCCCCGGATCCGGATTCGAAAGGATGCAAAAATCGAATTACCCCATATTATGGTGTTGATCGATGATCCGGAATTTACGGTAATCGAAGCCTTAAATGATATCCGCCACGAATTCAAAAAGATTTATGATTTCACCCTGATGGAAAAAGGTGGAAACGTTACCGGTTACGCCATTTCAAAAGGTCAGGCAGAACCTATTTTGAAAAAAATAGCTGCATTGGCCGGAGAAGAGGCTCATCCACTGCTTTATGCGGTTGGTGATGGTAACCATTCTTTGGCAACCGCAAAAGCCTGCTATGAAAAAATCAAGCAAGAGTTAGGGGAAGCCGCCAAGGATCATCCCGCACGCTATTGCCTTGTGGAGCTTGTGAACGTTCATAGCAGCGGTTTGAATTTTGAGCCCATTCATCGCGTCGTTTTTGATACTGAACCCGAAAAGTTGATGGCCTTTTTACAAAAAAAGGGACTGACCGAAGGAAATGACTACGAACAAAAAATCGTCACCGTTCAAAACGGCGCCAAAACCTTGTGGTCATTTAAGAAAGAATCGGCCAAAATGGCAGTCGGATCATTACAAAATGCTCTGGATGAATACTTATCCGAAAATGACGGCACTATCGATTATATTCACGGTGAAGATGTAGTGGAACAATTGTGCGCCAAGAAAAATGCCATCGGTTTTATTTTGCCGGAGGTTTATAAAAGCGACCTCTTCCCCACCGTTGTAGCAGACGGCGCATTGCCCCGGAAGACTTTCTCTATGGGTCACGCCCACGATAAGCGGTTTTATCTGGAAGCTCGGAGGATCAAGAATCAATGAATTGGTTTCTGATTATCTTATATTTGGCCGGAGCCGCAGGATGTATGCTGATGGGACTATCTTATCGGGACAAAGGGCTCCAAGTTCCCGCAACCAATCCAAAAGAGGATCGGCTCTATTGGGAAATGATGAGCAAAAAATTTCATAAAGGCTATTATGCCGGGGCTGCCGGTGCCCTTTTAACCGCTATCGGGATCGCTTTAAAAAATGCTTTGGCCGTAGAAATCGGATGTATTGCTTTGATGGCAGCCATGGTATTCAACCTTGCCTTTCTTAGCAGAAAATTGGCTTTTCGCCCTTCTGCCGATACCGAGAGCCTGCAAAAGAAATGGAAACTGATCTTTTTGGTTGCTTCTTTTCTGGCTTTATTCTTAACACAAGCTGTTTTTCAATATTTTCTGAATTTAAAATAAAAAATAAGGTCGTGCTATGCACGACCTTATTTTTTATTTAGTTTGCCTTAGTTTCGCAATATAAGCAACGATAAACGTTATGTTCCCGATCGGTAAGTTTGAAGATATGCTTCAGTTCCTGCTCCACCGATGTGATACAGCGGGGATTTTTGCATTTAATTACATTCGTTAAAAGTTCAGGGCGCTCGATGGTTTTCTTTTCCACCAAAACACCATCCTTTATCACATTGACGGTAACTTCAGGATCTACATAGCCGATCACGTCTAAATTAAGGGAAATAGCGGCATCCACTTTAATGATATCCTTCTTCCCCATTTTTTTACTGCACACATTCCGTATGATAGCGACAGAGCAATCCAACTGATTCAGCCCCAGGAGATCATAAAGCTTCATTGCATTGCCGGCAGTGATATGATCGATCACAAAGCCATTCTGAATGGAATCGATATTCATGCTTTTGCCTCCTCCAATAATTTCAGAATCAAAGCGGAACGAACGAATTTTCCGTTAAGCACCTGTTTGAAATAGCAAGCCCGAGGATCGTCGTCCACCGCCACGCTAATCT
>JAZOXD010000198.1:0-3090 GCA_045659565.1 Eubacteriales bacterium
CGATGTTCTTGTTTGCCTGAATGGCGTAGGCAATTTCCTTGCGGACCCAGTCCCCTTCGTTTTTGCAACGGTCCAATCCATGCTGGGGCAAAACAACGATAACATCGGTACACATATCGATCACACGAAAGATTTCTTCATTGAATTTGCCCGAGCGCAGCGACTCCACATCGTAAAATGTTTCGTACCCGCATTGCTTTAAACGTTCACTGATCAGGCAAGCCAGCGCCTCGCCGCCGTCCCGCCGGTAACTTACAAAAATTTGGTATGCCATTATTTTGTGCCTCCTATCATATATCATTTTGGGGTTAAACATCGGTTCTATTATACCCCCCTTCCGTGCAACGGGGCCGGAGGGGGGGATTTTTATCGCAAATGATGTCGAAATTATATATTAATTATTATAAATAACAAAATGACACTTGTCAACGGTTCGGGCGCCAAGAAAACCGGGCTTTCAAAAAAGAGTGCAGATTTCGTCAAAACGGCCCGAAGTTGTATGCAGATACTGCGAGAGGGCGTTTTGTCGGAAAGTTGAAAAATTTCAATAAAAACTGCAAAAAAGAAGTGGTTACCCATTTTATCTTGCGATAAAAATAGGGAACCACTTATTATTTACTTATTTTTTCTACGGTCTGTGCCTTTTTGGAGGTACGGATCAGATAAGGCCTTGGGCCATCATCGCGTCCGCAACCTTTTGGAAGCCTGCCAGGTTGGCACCGGCCACCAGATCGTAACCAAAGCCATATTGCTCGGCTGCCTTGGCAGAATTATCGTGAATATTCTTCATAATCTGCTTCAACTTGGCATCCACTTCCTCGGCGGTCCAGCTATAGCGCATGGAGTTCTGGCTCATTTCCAAAGCGGAAACGGCTACGCCACCGGCGTTCACAGCCTTGGAGGGGGCAACGGCCTTGCAGTTGGCCTTCAGATAAGCCAGGGCATCGTTGGTGGTGGGCATATTGGCAACCTCAATGTAATAGGGAACGCCGTTTTCTACCAGTTTTTTGGCTTCTTCCATACCGATTTCGTTCTGGGTGGCACAGGGCATTGCTACATCCACCTTCACACCCCAGGGTTTTTGGCCGGGGAAGAATTCCACGCCGAATTTATCGGCATAATCCTGTACCTTGTCGCGGCCGGAGGCACGCATTTCCAGCATGTAAGCAATCTTTTCGGGGGTGCTGACGCCGTCTTTATCATAGACATAGCCATCGGGGCCGGAGATGGTAACTACCTTACCACCCAGCTCGGTGATTTTAGCGGCGGCGCCCCAGGCTACGTTACCGAAGCCGGAAAGGGCGAAGGTTTTGCCCTTGATTTCCTCGCCGAAATGCTTCAGCATTTCAACGGCATAGTAGGTAGCACCGTAGCCGGTGGCTTCGGGGCGGATCAAAGAGCCGCCGTAGGCCAGACCCTTGCCGGTAAGAACGCCGTTTTCAAAGGTGCCCTTGATGCGGCGATACTGACCATAGAGATAGCCCACTTCCCGGGCGCCCACGCCGATATCGCCGGCGGGCACATCTACATCGGGGCCGATATGGCGATAAAGCTCGGTCATAAAGGCCTGGCAGAAGCGCAGGATTTCCCCATCGCTCTTGCCGCGGGGATCAAAATCGGAACCACCCTTGCCACCGCCGATGGGCAGGCCGGTCAGGCTGTTTTTAAAGGTCTGTTCAAAGGCCAGGAACTTCATAATGCCCAAATATACAGAGGGATGGAAGCGCAGACCGCCCTTAAAGGGGCCAATGGCGCCGTTGAACTGTACTCGATAACCGGTATTCACATTGACCTTGCCGGCATCGTCTACCCAAGTTACCCGGAAGGAGATCACCCGTTCGGGTTCTACCATCCGCTCCAGCAGAGCGGCTTTTTCATATTCGGGATGCTGCTCAATGGCAGGCTTCAGGGATTCCAAAACTTCGGTTACGGTCTGCACGAACTCCGGTTCGTTGGCATGCTTCTTGGCAACCGATTCTACTACTCGTTCAACGTAATTCATCGTCAAAAACTCCTTTTACCCCTTTAACAGGTTGATTTAATGAAATAATTTTACTCCTCTTTCGGTCAAATTGCAACAAATTTATCATTGGAATGCGGATTTTGTGATTTTTCATAAAAAATTTTTTCTCAAAACCCCAAGATTTTACAATTACGGCCTTGACAGGTTGACGAAGCACCCTCTTTTATTGTATAATATAACTAAATTTAAGAAACGGAGTTTTATCAATGGATCAACAATATGAAGCTTTGTTCACACCCTGGAAGATTCGGGATGTGGAGATCAAAAACCGTATCGTTCTTTGCCCCATGGGCGGAACCTCCCTTTTTGGCTGGATGGAATTTACCGGTTGCCATTTTGATAAAGAGGCCGCTAAATTCTTTCTGGAGCGGGCCCAAAATAATGTGGGCCTGATTATCCCCGGGATCGCCCCCGTGCGGGATACCATTTTCGGCAAGTGGCTTTGGCAAAATGAAAAAATGTTTAAAGAACTGAAGGTATTTATGGACGAGATCCATCAGACCGGTGCCAAGCTTTTTGTTCAGCTCACCGCCGGTATGGGCCGTTCCTGGGCCATCACCGACCATATTGCCCCCCTGCATAAGAATAAGTTGCTTCGCCCCATTGTGAAGCCCATTATCGATACCTCTTATCAGCTGGCCAGCCCCAGCGAGGCGCCTGCTCGGTGGGACGAGGAAATCACCTGCCCGGAAATGAGCATCAAAGAGATCAAGGAGATTATCGAGGCCTTTGCTAAAACCGCCAAGCTTTGTATGGACGCAGGGGTTGACGGGGTGGAGGTTCACGCCGTTCACGAAAGCTATCTGCTGGATCAGTTCACCATGGAATATTTCAATAAGCGGACCGATGAATATGGCGGCAGCTTTGAAAATCGTTACCGGTTTGCAACAGATATCGTGAAGGCCATCAAGGATCGCTGCGGCGAAAACTTCCCGGTTTCTCTGCGCTATAGCGTGGAATCCAAGATGAAGGGTTTTTGCAAGGGCGCCATGCCCGGCGAACACTATACCGAGGTGGGCCGGGATATGGCCGAATCGGAAAAGGCGGTTAAGCACCTGCAGGATGCA
>JAZOXD010000199.1:0-6997 GCA_045659565.1 Eubacteriales bacterium
AATATCGGATGGGCGGACCCGCCATTCGGCCCATCGAGGCCCAAACCCCCTATCCCCGCCTTTGTGCCCATCGGGGCTTTAAGGCGGTGGCTCCGGAAAACAGCTTGCCCGCCTTTGGGGCGGCGGTTGCCTTAGGGGCAACGGAGATCGAATTTGATCTGCGGCCCACCAAGGATGGAGAAATCGTTTCTGTCCACGATTCAAAGTTGGATCGGGTAAGCAACGGCACCGGCTTGGTAACCGAGCTTACTTATGAGGAACTTTTAAAACTGGATTTCGGCAGTATTTTCAGCCCTGCTTTCAAGGGAATGAAAATTTTGAAATTTGAAGAAATCTTACAAAAATTCGCCGGCCAGGTGATGATGAACATCCATATCAAGCCCATGAGAGGGCAACTTTATGATCGGGGACTGATGGAAAAGATCATCGGGTTGATCCGCCAATATGAATGTGAAAAACATTGCTACCTGATGATCGAGCCGGATGAGGATATTGCCCTCTTTAAGGCCTATGCCCCGGATATCCCCGTTTGCGTGGGTCATCTTGACGAGCGTCCCTGGGAGATCGTGGACCGGGCCATTGCTCTGGGGGCGGAAAAGGTTCAATTATTCAAGCCCTATTTCGATCAGGCTATGATCGATAAGGCCCACGCCCACGGCATCCACTGTAACCTTTTCTGGGCGGACGACCCGCAGGAAGCGAAGGAATATCTGGCCATGGGTATTGATTGCATCCTGACCAACCGGTATCAGGAAATCGTCGATGCTACCGGCTTAAAATAAGCAACATCCTGTATATTTTTGTAAAGGAATTACGGTGAGTAATATGATTGCCTTGATCGTTGCCTATGGCATCAACCGGGTGATTGGGAACCGGGGGAAAATTCCCTGGAACCTGCCCGGAGAACAAAAACGGTTTAAAGAACTCACCACCGGAAATGTGGTGGTGATGGGGCGCCGCACCTATGAGGAGATCGGCCGCCCTCTGCCCGGGCGCACCACCTTGGTGGTGAGCAATACTGCCCGGTTTGAGGGAGAAAATTTGCATACGGTAGGATCCCTGCAGGAGGCCTTGGATTGGGCCGGGGAGCAGGAGGTTTATATCGCCGGCGGCGCCCGCCTCTATGAGGAGGCGTTGCCCCTGGCGGATCGGCTCTATATTACGGAGGTGCCCCTGGCCCCGGAGGGCGATACCTTCTTTCCGGCCTTTGACGAAAGCCAATTTGAGCGGGTTTGGGAGGAAGAACACCCCGATTATAAATACGTGACCTATATCAAGAAAGCGTGATGCAACCGGACTGCCCAAATTGTGCGGACAGTACAAAAAAGCCCCCTATGGTAGTTTTTTATTCTACCATAGGGGCTCTTTTTTCTATTGTCCGTTTTTACCGGACTCGTTCAAACAGCATCACGCTTTTTTTCGTAGAGAGTTCATCAAGATATAGATTGCAATTAAGAGGATGACCGCTCCTCCGAGGATCAGGTACATGGTCGGGAGCCCGACCTGCTCTCCGAAGAAATAAAGGTTGCAGTCCAAAGAGTCCTTAATGGATTCGATCACCTCCGCCGGGATATCCCGGTTTTCCATTTCGGCCAGGGCTCCTTGCATGGAGTGGGTGCGAACCAAGGCGGTTCCGTAGGTGCCCGGTAAAAAGGTGAGGATTCTTTGTAATCCATCACCGAAGGAAGAAATCGGCATATATGCGCCGCAGATAAACCCGTAGCCTGCGCTGATGACGGTTCCGACTGCCGAGATTTGCCCTTGGGAAGAGAGAAAAAAGTTGATGATGGAGGAGAGCGCTGTTCCGAATAAAACAAGAAGAACCACGTCCAGCAATAAAAGCAAAACGTCGGCTCCGGACATATACCAGCCTACCGCTGCGATATATCCAAGGCAAATACCGGTTGCGATCAGGCAGATCAGCAAGGTGGAGACCAGGGTGGCAACGTAATAACTTAGGGATAATACCGAGGGTCTGACCGGTGAAATGTGCAGGTCTTTGATGCTGCCGTTCGCCTTATCCTGTACCATCAGGAAATTAGAACAGAAGGCAACGGTCACGCAGGAGACTGCAAGGATCGAGGAGATCAATTGTCCTCCTACCAGCCCATTCATGAGTTTTTCGGATAACTGAATGGAATCCGGCAGATTCATTTCAAAGGAATCCCGATAAACGTTGCCCAGGAAGGTGGCGTATAAAACGAGCAGGATCGCAGGCGTGATCAAAGAGGTGAAGAACATTCCTTTATCCTTGAAAAACAGTTTGATATTCCGTTTGGTCAGAGCAAGAACGGTTCTCATTTTGCGGCACCTCCCTCCAGTTTTTTGCCGGTAACGTTCAAAAATACGTCGTCCATCTTCCCCTTGGTGATCTCGTAATCCAAAAAGAGATCGGGATGTTGGATGATCAGCTCGGTGGCCTTTGCCGTATTGGGAACGGATAAGCGGTAGCCTTCCCGCAGGGCTTCATAGTCCATCCCAAGGGTCTTGATCGTTGCCTCGTCCACTCCGTAAAGGGTGATGAAATCGCCCGTGTAGGTGTTTTTGAGTTCAAGGGGCGTTCCCTCGGCAGATATTTTCCCGCCATCCAGGATCACAACGTAATCCGCCTCGGCCGCCTCTTCCATATAATGGGTGGTGAGGAAAACGGTCATATTCTCATTTTTGCGCAGGTTTGATATGACGGTCCACAGCGTTTTTCTCGTTTGAGGATCCAGGCCGGTGGTCGGCTCATCGAGAATTAGTATTTTGGGTCGATGAAGCAGTGCCCGGGCAATATCGATCCTTCGGCGTTGGCCGCCGGATAATTTGCCCACCGTTCTTTTTAAAAGATCTTCAAAATCCAGGAGCTTTGCCAGTTCCGATAACCGTTCTTTGAAGGCTGCGCCGGTGATTCCGTACAATGCGGCGCGGCTTTGTAAATTATCGGATACGCTGAGGGCGGAATCCAAAACGGAATTTTGAAAGACAACCCCAAGGGCGCTTTTGACGTGATTGAGTTCCCGGTCAAGGTCCGCACCGTCGATCACAACGTTGCCGCTATCCTTTGATAACTGACCGCACATAATATTAATGGTCGTGGATTTACCCGCGCCGTTGACACCGAGGAAGGCAAATAATTCCCCTTCTTTTACATGGAAGCATACATCCCGAACTGCCTTCAGCTCGCCAAAGTTTTTGCAAAGGTGATTGATTTGAATGATATCATTCATCTGTCTTTCTCCTTATGAAGATTACGTTGAAATTATATCAGTTTAAACCGTCCCCTTCAAGTCTTATGCGGCGAACGGTCATTTTTGCCGGGTATTCGGTCGTTGCCGCGTTTAGTGTATCACCGGGCGCCCTAAAATGCAAGAAATCTTTACTTTTTATTGATAATGGTGATGGGGCGTGCTATAATCAGGGCAGAAACATTCAAAAATGCAAGGTGGTGGAGCGGAATGCGGATTGAAGAATGCAACCCATTTTTGCGGGCGGCGGAGCTGCAGCCTGCGGTTTTAGAGGGAAGCGGAGGACGAAAGGCCTATGATTACCGGCTGTTTTACGTTTTAAAAAATGAAGGTCTTTTACTTCTGGAGGGTCAGGAGATCCTCCTGGCAGAGGATACCGTCCTTTTGATCCCGCCGGAGGTGGGATATCATTTCCGGGGAAAACTAACGGTTTTGGTGCTGAATTTTGATCTGACCCGAGCCTGCATCGACAGAAGCCAGCCCATTTGCCCGCCGCCGGAGGCGGAATTCCGGCGAGAGCTGCTTTTTGATCCCGCTCGGGCAGAAGGGCTGGAGCGCCCTTTTCTGCTGGCGGGGGATCGGTTCCTGCGGGAACAGGTGATGGA
Organism: Eubacteriales bacterium; assembly: GCA_045659565.1. Lineage (GTDB taxonomy): Bacteria > Bacillota > Clostridia > Oscillospirales > QAKW01 > QAKW01. The sequence continues at coordinate 3,836 of JAZOXD010000199.1, forward strand.
TCTGGTGCAGGAATTCAAGCGAGGCGGGGAATGGCAGGAAAGTCGTATTTCCGCCAAACTAAAACTCTTGCTGACAGAATTATTGCAACGGCGCGGAGGTCAGGATTCTGAAAGCCGCCTGGCGGCAGAATTACGTGGGTTGATCCGCCTGCGGGCGGCAGAACTCCAAAGCAACGAGCAACTGGCTGCTGGGCTGGGCTATCACCCGGTCTATTTGGGTGAGGTTTACCGCAAGGCCTATGGCCAGAGCCTCCATCAGGCCATTTTGGAGGAACGGATCCGCCTGGCCTGCCGCTGGCTGAACCAAACAGAACGCTCGGTGGAGGAAATTGCTTTGGATACCGGTTTTTCCTCTCGCTCTCATTTTTGCACGGTTTTTAGCCGTATGATGGGCAAAAGCCCCGGGCAATGGAGGAAGGAACAATGATCAATTTGCCGGATGGAGTTGCGGCCGCTGTGGGAGACCGGAAAATGGTGCAAAAACGGCTGGGGCGCAGCGGGGATCGGGTCTATGCCGTGGGCAAGGATCTGTATCTGAAGATCAGCAAGGATCTGCCTGTCCTGCGGCGGGAGCGGGATCTGGAACGCTGGCTGGCCGATAAACTACCTGCGCCCCGGGTGGTGGCTTATGAGGAATGGGAGGGGGTCGGCCATCTGTTGACCACTCGGGTGCCGGGTAAGCCCGCCTGCCATTCCCAATATCTCAAGGAGCCGGAACGGCTTTGTGCTCTGTTGGCAGAGGCAGTGGCTCTGCTTCGGCGGGTGGATGCCACCGATTGCCCCTTTCAAAGCGAGGGGGAAGGCACTGCTTTCGTTCACGGAGATTGTTGTCTGCCCAACGTAATGATCTATCGGGGCAAGGTCAGCGGCTTTGTGGATCTGGGGCAGGCCGGTCGAGGGGATCCATGGCAGGATTATGCCTGGTGCCTTTGGTCCCTGGATTATAATTTAAAGACCGATGCTTACCGGGAACGGCTGCTTCAGCGGCTCGCGATCGGTTTTGATGCCGAAAAATATGCAAAATTCGTGCAATAATTGTCGGTAGACGGTTGTTGACGGAAGAGGAATATTATGGTATCCTTAATGGTAGAAAGAAGGTGCATTCGGATGAAGAAAATTTTACTGACTCGGGGCGATTCCGACCCTGTGAACTATATTGAAGCCCTGGAACGGGCCGGTGCGGAGGTTACCGTTGCCCAACCGGGGATGAACTTTGCGGAATTTGACGGTTTATTGCTTAGCGGCGGGGGGGACGTGAACCCCATTCTCTATGGCCAAACTAACCAGGGGAGCGAAAGGTTCGATGAGGAACGGGATAACCTGGAGCTGGCCTGCATCCATGCCTTTGTGCTGGCCAATAAGCCTATTTTGGGCATCTGCCGTGGGCACCAGATCCTGAACGTAGCCTTTGGCGGCACCCTGATCCAACACCTAAATCAGGTTGCCGATCACCGTAACGATGCTTGGGATCTGACTCACGAGGTGAAGGCCACCGACCTTTTGGAAAAACTTTACGGGCGGTGCTTTATCTCTAACAGTTACCACCACCAGGCCATTGATCGGGTGGGGCGGAGCCTGACGCCCGTAGCCTTTTCCAACGATGGGGTTATTGAAGGGGTGGTGCACGATTACCTGCCCATTTATGGGGTGCAGTTCCATCCCGAACGGATGGAAAACGGGCAACCCATCTTCGATTATTTTGTTGAAAAATGTTAAATAAAAATGCGGCATCAGCCGCATTTTTTCTTTTTTCTGCGTTCGGTGCCTTTTTTGACGGTTTAAAATAAGCCAACCGATTTTCGGTTGGCTTATTTTAATGTTCCTTTTACCAATTCAAATAATGTTGCAAGGAATTCGCCGTTGGTGGGGCGGCCGGTAGCCGGTTTGATCACGTGGCTGAACTGCTTTAAAAGAAGGGCGGTGTTGCCCCGTTCAAAGGTTTGGGTAATGGCGTTGCGAATACAGCGCTCCACACCGCCGGCGGTGGTTTGCCGCAGTCGGGCAATGGCGGGGTAAAGTTCCGAAACCAGCTTTTGCTTTAAATCCGGATCTTCATTGATCCGTTCAATGGCATCCTGAATATATTGGAACCCTTGTAAGCCGGCGGGCATTTTCATCTGTTCCAGCAGGCTGGCGGTGATATAGATCACCGCTTGACTTTCCGCCTCCGGCGCCGGATTCCCCTGACGCTGATTTAAAAAGAACTCCATCCGCCGTACCGTAAAGGCAGGGTCAAAGGGGGCTCGCAGATAAAGATCACCACCCGCAGCCATAAACCGTTGGGCCATGGTGTCGTTTTTCTCCGGGCTCAGCACCAATTTTATTAGCGGATGGGTACACTTTTGTTCCAAAATTCCGGCAATTTCGTCACAGTTCAGATAAGGCAGAAAGGGTTCTGTAATCAAACAGTCGGGCTGCAGATCACAACAAAGAGAAAGAGCTTCGGTACCGGTAGTGCCGATGGCCGCAATCGTACAACCGTGGGCCATAAAGACTTGCGCAATTGCTTCGGCCTCGATTGGCTCCGAAAAAGCAATGACCAGTTTCAAATCGTTTCCCCCTCTCTGTTGGTTTTATACGGAAATCAGTATACCATATCTATGGTTGGAATTCAATTGGGATTATTGAAAAAAATAAAGAAATATATTGACATTTTGTTTTTTAAAGAGTATAATAATCAAGCACTTAAAAAAAGGCCCCATGGTCAAGCGGCTAAGACGTCAGCCTCTCACGCTGAAATCGGGAGTTCGATTCTCCCTGGGGTCACCATATATTCCTCCTTAGCTCAGTCGGTAGAGCATGCGGCTGTTAACCGCAGGGTCGTTGGTTCGAGTCCAACAGGGGGAGCCAAAAAATAACACCACCCAATCGGGTGGTGTTATTTTTTATCTCCCCTTGCCGGCATGCGCCGGCAACCCTGCGGTTTAAGCCTTATGCTCACCGACTGAGCGTAGCTCGTCGGTAGGCGAAGCGCCTTGCCGCTGCCGGGGGCAGAGGAAGGCAAGGGGCGGTGGGTGCCGCGGTCGAAATTTTGGGCGGACGCCCCGCCGGCCGACTAAAAATTTCGGGCACCGCTAACGTCGGATGCAGTAACTTCTGCCATATGCTATCTTTCGCAGTTTGATCCTGCTTACCGGGTCGTTGGTTCGAGTCCAACAGGGG
>JAZOXD010000200.1:0-14648 GCA_045659565.1 Eubacteriales bacterium
AAAATCACTCGAAACAAACGGTTTCGCGGGATTTTTTACGTTAAATTATTTAATGATTTCGCCCTGAGCGTTGCGAGGCAGAGCCACAGCGTTAGCTTCATCGGTATCGATATGCATTGCATCAGCAAACTTGGGAGAGATCCGAACAACGGTATCGCCCAAGATGGCAGCACGACCGGAGCCATCAATCTTAACGGAAACCACCTGACCATCGGTAAGGCCCAGCTTTTCGGCGGTTTCGGGGATCATATGGATATGACGCTGAGCAGCGATCACACCTTCGGTGAGTTCGATCTGACCGCAGGGGCCCTTTACAATTACAGCACCGCTGCCGGCAACATCGCCGCTCATACGAATGGGGGCTTCCACACCCAAAGTACGGGCATCAGTAAGAGAAACTTCTACCTGGTTTTCGGGACGGGTGGGACCCAAAACACTTACATTGCCAATGCTCTTTTTGGGACCAACCAATTCAACGCGTTCTTCACAGAGATACTGGCCGGGCTGGCTCAGTTCGCGCTTTTCGGTGAGGGTTGCACCTTTGCCAAAGAGAATCTCAACAGCCTCGGCAGTGAGATGCACGTGGCGGGCGGACATTTCAACTAAAATTTTGCTCATTATCGTGAACCTTCTTTCAAAAAAATTTTCCAACCACTATTTTACAACAAGATCCAAGGTTTTTCAACCCCAAATTCAGTATATTTTCTTATTGAAAAACTTTATTTACTATGTTAAAATGATAGTTAATATGTAAATTATAGCAAAGAAGGACGAAATGATGGCTAAAAAATATTATCTGACCACCGCAATTGCATACACTTCTGCCAAGCCTCATATCGGTAACACCTATGAGATCGTTCTGGCCGACAGCATCGCCCGCTTCAAGAGAATGCAGGGCTATGATGTTTATTTCCAGACCGGTACCGATGAGCACGGCGAAAAGATCCAACTGCAAGCCGAATCCAACGGCATCACCCCCAAGCAGCACGTGGACAAGATCGCCGGTGAAGTAAAGCGTATCTGGGATCTGATGAACACCACCTATGATAAGTTCATCCGAACCACCGATCCCATGCACGAAAAGAAGATTCAACAGATCTTCAAAAAGCTTTATGAGCAAGGCGACATCTATAAGGATTGCTACGAAGGGATGTATTGCACCCCCTGCGAATCCTTTTTCACCGAAAGCCAGCTGGTAGACGGCAAATGCCCCGACTGCGGCCGGGAGGTTCACCCCGCCAAGGAAGAGGCTTATTTCTTCAAGCTTTCCAAATATGCCAAAAAATTAGAAGAATACATCGAGGAAAATCCGGAGTTTATCTGGCCCCAGGCCCGCAAGAATGAGATGGTAAACAACTTCCTGAAGCCCGGATTGCAGGATCTTTGTGTTTCCAGAACCTCCTTCAATTGGGGCATTCCCGTTGATTTTGATCCCAAACACGTGGTTTATGTCTGGATTGATGCTCTTTCCAACTACATCACCTTTGCCGGATATGATCCCGAAGGCAACCACGATGAGCAATACAAAACCTTCTGGCCCGCCGATATGCACCTGATCGGCAAAGATATTGTACGCTTCCACACCATTTACTGGCCCTGTTTCCTGTTGGCCTTGGGTGAACCCCTGCCCAAGCAGGTATTCGGCCATCCCTGGCTGATTATGAGCGACGGCAAAATGAGCAAATCTAAGGGCAATGTACTTTATGCTGACGATCTGGTAGATCTGTTTGGCGTGGACGCTGTGCGCTATTATTTGCTCCACGAGATTCCTTTTGCCAACGACGGCATTATTTCCTATGAATTGATGATGGAGCGGATCAACGGCGATCTGGCCAACATTCTGGGCAATCTGGTGAACCGCACCGTTTCCATGACCAAGAAATATTTTGGCGGCGAGATCAAGGCTCCCGGCGCCGAAACACCCTTGGACGCAGAACTGAAGGCCATTGCCGCAGAAGCCCCTGCCAAGATGGAAAAGTTGATGGACACCATGCACACTGCCGATGCCATTGACGAGGTATTCACCCTCTTGCGCAGAGCCAATAAGTATGTGGATGAAACCGAGCCTTGGATTTTAGGCAAGCCTGACGGCGATCACGAGCGGCTGGGAACCGTTCTTTATAACCTTTTGGAATGCATCCGCATTGCCGCTACCCTTTTGAAACCCATCATCCCCGAAACTTGCGAAAAAATCTTTAGCCAGATCGGCGTTGCCGACCAGAGCCTGGAGGATGCCAAAACCTTTGGTCTTCTGAAGCCCGGTGCTTCCGTAGGCACACCCGAGATCCTTTTTGCCCGAATCGATATCGCCAAGAAGATGGACGAGATCAAAGCCATCAACGAAGCCAAGGCTAAAGCTGCCGCCAAGGCCGAAAAGAAGGAAGAAAAGAAGCCCGAGGGGCTGGCCATTATCTCTATCGATGATTTTGCCAAGGTTGCCCTGCGGGTAGCCCAGATCAAAACCTGCGAGCCCCTGCCCAAGAGCGACAAGCTTTTAAAGATGACCGTTGACAACGGCCAGGGCGAAAAGCAGGTGCTTTCCGGCATTGCACAATACTACAAGCCCGAGGACCTGATCGGCAAGAAGGTGATCCTGGTGGATAACCTGGCCCCCGCTAAGTTGAGAGGCACTTTGAGCGAAGGGATGCTTCTGGCCGCCGACAGCGCGGATGGCGTAAAAGTGGTATTCCTGGATGATAGCCTGGAGCCGGGCGCGGTGATCCGATGATCGATGTACACGCACACATGAACGATCCCAAATTTGATGGAGATCGGCAAGAGATTTTAGATGCGATCAAAACGGCGGGCGTTCAACGGCTGATTAACTCCGGGTGTTGCCTTTCTTCCTGCCGGGATACCCTGCAGATGGCGGAGGAAAACGATTATATCTATGCCGCCATCGGCATCCACCCCCAGGAAGCCGATGAATTGGAAGAAGGCGGTCAAGCCGCTTTTGATCAATTAAAGGAAATGCTGAAACACCCCAAGGTGGTGGCTGTTGGAGAGATCGGGTTGGATTACTATTACGAAAACTCCCCCCGGGAGGTACAGAAAAAATGGTTCCACGCTCAATTGAATCTGGCAGAAGAGTTAGACCTGCCGGTGGTGATCCACACCCGGGATGCCATGAAGGATACTTTAGATATTTTAAAAGAGCATCCCAATAACCGGGGAATCCTGCATTGCTACAGCGGCTCCGTTGAATCCTTGCGGGAAATCCTGAAGCTGGGTTGGAGCATTTCCCTGGGCGGAGTTGTTACCTTCAAAAATGCCCGAGTAGCCAAAGAGGTTGCCACAGAGGTGCCCTTAGACCGGTTGATGCTGGAAACAGACAGTCCCTATTTGGCACCGGAACCCAACCGAGGCAAGCGAAATTCTGCTTTAAATCTGCCCTATGTGGCGGCGGAGATTGCACGGCTTAAAGGAATAACCGCCCAAGAGATTGAGCGAATCACCGACGAAAATGCATTGAAAATGTTTAAAATGGCATAAAAAAATCCCCTCTTCGGAGGGGATTTTTCTTATTTTTTACGGCCGCCGATGGCGGATTCTGCATTTTGCAACAGATTGAAAAGAGAGGTTGCAAACAAAGGATACCTTTTACGGATAGCATCTTCATCCAAAAGCGGGGTTTCCACCGTCTTCAGGCGGATTTGAATTTCGGCCTGGAGGCGTTTCAGGGTGCTATCTGCCATCAGGTCATAGGTGTCATCCTCGGCCCCGAAGAGGGTTTGAGGGTTTTCCGCATTGCCGTTATACAGCCGACGGAACATCTGGTACACACAAATCTGTAAATAAAGGGAAACCTTTTCAATCAGTTCCTTATCGCCGGTGGCACCCAAGATATCTTCCACCACCGTCACAGAGTTACAGATCAATTTTTTATTCAGAATGGGAAGCAGATTACGAATGCCGTTATTGCCCTGACCGGCGGCGTCCTCATCGGGAACCTCCTCCAGCAGAATGGCAGAGCCGTTACGCTCCATAGAACGACCCAGCAGATAATCCACAGATACCCCATAAAAATCGGCCGCACGCACCAAAAAGAGCAGGCCGCATTCGCGGATGCCCTTTTCATAATGAGAAAGCAACGCCTGGGAAATGCCCAAAGCTTCCGCCGCCTTTTTTTGAGAAATACCGGCCTCTTTACGCAGGTGGGTCAGGACCCGGGGAAAATCAGAAATAGCCATTTTTGCCTCCAAATTTTTAACACTTACTTAATTAGTATACATTATTTTAAAGTGCAAGTCAACCGATTCAGAAAGAAATCGACAATTTCTACGCTCTGTCGAAGGAATTAGAAATTATATTCTCCTACTTTTCAGGCGCAGAAGCCTATGGTATAATAAAAGTACCAAAACAAAGGAGGTACCTCTTATGAAGACAACTTATGTTACCAAAAAGCTGAGCCTTTCCCAGCAGGAGAAGCAGATCATCGAAAAGAAGATGACCAAGCTGAATAAGTTTTTTACCGATGAAGCGTCCGCCGCCATCACCTTTACTGTTGTTCGGGAAGAGGTAACCGTCGAGGTGACCGTTAAAGACCACGGAATGATTTTCCGCGGCGAACGCAGCGCCATTGATAAGATGATGGCTCTGGATGAGATCATCGACCTTTTAATTCGTCAGGTGCGTAAAAACAAGACCCGGTTGACCCGGAACATGTATGAAACCGCACCGGATTTTGACCCCTGGGACGACGGTGAAGATGATTATAATCTGGTGCGCACCAAGGAAGTGTTGCTGCGCCCCATGGATCTGGATGAGGCCATTATGCAAATGAACCTTCTGGACCATAACTTCTTCATGTTTTTAGACAGCGATTCGGAACGGGTTTGCGTTGTTTACCGTCGCAAAGATGGCCAATACGGATTATTACGCAGCGAAAGCTGATTTCATAAAACCCTTTCCTTTCTTTTCCTTTCTTTTCCCCTGCGCGAAAAAATCCGCCGAATAATCGGCGGATTTTTTCATAAGAAAAACCGGGTGCATCAAACACCCGGTTTTATTAATCCGTGATATTATCGTAAACGCGTTCGCCCTCTTCCACGTAACCTTTGTCCCGGGCGAGTTCTTCCAGGTATTCCTGATCCACCTGTCCGTTCAGGATATTGTTCATCCGTTCATTTTCCACCTTCTGGCTGGTGATTTTGACGTTATATTCCTGAAATTCAGCGTTTTTTTCTTTGATTTGACCTTGGATCTCGACGATTTTGACCAGCATACTGCCGATCAGGTAGATGACGCCGATCACCAACAACGCTCTTACGGCGGGGTTGCTTCTTCTTGCTTTTTGGGCTTTTGCTCTTCTTGCGATTGCGCCAACTGCCATGCAAAATCCTTCCTTTCATAGTATCAAATAGCATTATAAACCATTTGATTAAAAAAATAAAGGGCTTTTTGAAAAAATTCATAAATTTTGCGCATATTTTTTTCAAAAATCGCAAAAATGCGTGGATGCAACGGCCAATCCACAATAAGAAACGGCGCAGCAAGCGGGCTTGCCACAGAATCAATGCCCCAATGCTGAAATGATAGGTGAAAAAACCAAGCCCCTCCCCTATCAAAAGATAAAGACGCATTTGACCATCCCCGGTAAGGGTAAAGCAAGCAGCGGTAGCGATGCCTGATAAAGCAAAGAACAAAAGATCTTCAAAGGTGACCCAAATCCAATGTTTAGGCCAAAGGACCCGCCCGACCCGAAAAAGATCATACACTGCGCCCAAGCAAAAACCCAAAAGCGCTGCCCACAAAAAAGAAACTGCCTGGTCAGCCAGATGCAGTTCCATTAACGGAAAAGCCCCTTAAAGACACCGCCTTTTTCCTTCAAGGTGGAATATTGTACCTGATCGATGGTACCTTCGATGGCGATCTCGCTGTTTTCCACATTCAGACGGTTGATATGCAGATCTTGACCATCCACCGTTAAGACCCCCTGGTTCGTGAGCAGCACCACGCTATGCTCATCAAAGCGATCCACATCCAAAACGCCGGTGGCGTTCAGGTGAGTGCGATTTTCCATTGAGAGCAGATGATGCCCGCCGGTTTGTTCTTTTTCCATAAAATTTCAACTCCTTCCGCTTCATTCTATGAGGCGGAAGGAGTGATTATTCCACATTCCCCCTGGATGCACCATATAAAGAAGAACCGGCTTTTTTCTTCTTTATATCCAAGGAGAATGTTGAATTTTAAGTTGCGCAGGGCACCGCCCAGGCTTGCAATACCTCGGGCAGACCCATTAATTCCTTGACAATTCCAAGGGCGTCGTTGACAGAGGTTTCTTTTTTATCGATATACAAAATCCGATGATACGTTGATCCGCCATCCTCGTCGGGATTATCAACAGTTTTTTCTTCATAAACATTAGACGGAGAAACCGCAGAAAAATCGATGTCTTTCATCAACATAACCGAATTGGCTTCTTCATAATTCCAAAGGGGATATTCTTTTAAAATAACGCGAAAATCATAGACGTGAACCGTATTCTTTTCCAGACGGAGCCGTTCCTGTTCCAAATAGGTTTCCAGTGAATTACTCATTTTTTGAATAGAATCGGGCCGATGGAGGCCGGCGGGATAGGATTCATCCACGCAACCATCAAAGGTGATGGCTACCACATCCCCCATTTGAAGATCCTGCAAGCCGGCAGCATCAAGCCACCGGGTATTCTCCCCGGGCCAGCACTCAAACAGGCCGAAATCCGGGTTCGTTTGTTGATTGGCCAAAAAGCCCGTTTCATCCACCTGACGGATCAGGGCATACCAGACCACAGAGTCTTCGTCAGGCTCCACCACCGTCACATCGGGGATGGGATCGACGGTATCTAAATCCAGATCTTTTATATTATCCGGTTCTTCATGACCGCTATCCCCGGCGAAGAAAACATCCGTTACTCCATCCGGTTCGGGCAGAGCTTGTTTACAGCCGCTTAAAAGCAGCGTCAGAATCATCAAAAAGAAAAAAATACGTTTCATTGGGTTCACCCCTTTCGTCCATAATACGAATCAAAAAGTCAAATTGTTGCAAACAAATAAAAAAATTTCTCTTTGGTTTCCCAAAGAGAAATTTTGATTATTTTAACAACTGACCAAACAGATCCGAATAGAATTGGATCTTGCTGGAGCAATCAAATTTATTATCACCGGAGGTGAGGAAATAAACCTTGATTTTGGGCTCGGTACCGGAGGGGCGCACCACCACATGAGCACCGTCTTCAAAAATGAAATACAGCACATCGGAAGCGGGCAAGCCGGTTTGAGTTTCCTTTCCGGTGAGCATATGCTTAACCACATCATTTTTATAATCCCGGAATTCAACGATGCGCTTACCACCCATCGATATAGGAATATTGCCCCGCAGACCGCTCATAATCTCATCCATCCGCTGTTGGGGCAAAACGGCTTCGATTTTAAAGCTGACAGTCTTATCTTCATAATAACCGTATTTCTTATAGATAATCTCAAGGGCCTGAACCAAGCTCTTGTTTTTATTTTTATAATACATTGCCATTTGAGCAATGAGCATAGAAGCCACCAGAGAATCCTTATCCCGGGCATAATCACCCTTCAGGTAGCCATAGCTTTCTTCAAAGCCAAAGAGATACTCATAATCCCCTTGCTCCTTGAAGCGCTCCATCATCTCACCGATATACTTAAAGCCGGTGAGAACTTCAAAATACTTCACGCCGTTTTCTTCACAAATGCGCTTGGGCAATTTGGAAGAAACGATGGTGGAAACCACGGCGGCATTGGACGGCAGGGTTCCGGCCTCCTTTTGCACCTGAATCATAAACTCCAGCAGTAAAGCGGCCATCTGGTTTCCGGTAAAGAGGGTAACCTGATCGCCGGAAAGGGCGGCAACCCCCACCCGATCAGCATCGGGGTCGGTGGCGATCACCAGTTCGGCGCCCACCTTTTTTGCCAATTCCAAACCGGGCAAAAAGCCTTCCTTTTCTTCCGGGTTGGGGCTTTTAACAGTGGGGAAATCTCCGTCGGGAATCATTTGTTCTTCCACATAATGAGCATTGACGCCCAAAGCTTTGAAAATTTCGGGCATCAACCGATAGCCGGTACCGTGGAAGGGGGTATAAACCACAGAAAGCTCCTTGGCTTCGGGCTTGAGATCCCCCAAAGGCAACTGTTCCTGCAGAACACGATTGATATAGCGTTCATCCGCTTCGGCGCCGATGATCTCCAGAAGGCCATTTTCCAAAGCTTCTTCTTCAGCCATTACAGGAACGGCCAACGGATCCACCTTTTGCATTTCCTTCAAAATAAAATCGGCCTGATCGCCGGAAAGTTGAGCGCCATCTTCGAAATAAGCCTTATAGCCGTTATATTCTTTCGGGTTATGAGAGGCGGTGATATTCACGCCACCGATGGCACCGAAATTCCGGATAGCAAAGGAAAGTTCCGGAGTAGGACGCAAAGCATCGAATAAGCGCACATGGATACCCAAGGCGCACATCGTCAATGCGGTTTCCAAGGCAAAGCGTTTGCCGTTATTGCGGCAATCGTAGGCAATTACCACGCCCCGATCCATTGCTTCCTTACCCAAGGAAACGATATAATTACCGAAGCCGCGGGAAGCCCGTCGCACGGTGTAAATATTCATCCGATTGGTGCCGCCGCCCATCAAACCACGCAGACCGCCGGTGCCGAACACCAGATCACAAGCAAAGCGGGAGCGGATTTCGTCATCATTGCCGTGGGCAGTGATCAGATCCGCCTTGACACGGCCATCCAGTTCATAAAACCCGAGCCAGCGTTCAAATTCCGCCATATAACTCATTAAAATTCCTCCTTATATAAGATCAGGGCCTGAGCCAACTGATCAGGGCAGGATGTGCCCTTAAAGCCACATTCGATGCCGGAGAGACGTTGAATAGCATCGTCAATCTCCATCCCTTCGATCAGGGCACCAATGCCCTTCAGGTTGCCGTTACAGCCGCCCTCGAACCGAACATTATGAACCGTTCCGTCGTCGGCAACATCAAAGAAAATTTGTCGGGAGCATACACCCCGGGGTTGATAATTAAAAATCATTCAAACATCCTCCTGTTTTCCATCGCCCGGGTCAAGGTGAGGCTATCGGCATATTCCAAGGTGCCACCCACCGGAATTCCAAGAGCAAGACCGGTAACCTTGATCTCAAAGGGTTTCAGCAATTTGCAAAGATAGAGAGCGGTTGCCTGGCCTTCCACATTGGGAGAAGTGGCCAGAATAATTTCCTCCACCTCTTCTTCTGCCACCCGGTGCAACAGTTCACGGATCTTTAATTGATCGGCGCCGATGTTATTGACCGGAGAAATTAGTCCGTGAAGTACGTGGTATGTGCCGTGGAAGGTACGGGTACGTTCCATGGCCTCTACGTCCTCAGGCTTTTCCACCACGCAAATGGCACCCTTGCGCTTTTCGTCGGCACAAAGGGGGCAGAGTTTTTGATCGGTTAAATTCTGGCAACGGGGACAGCAATGGATCAAATCCCGGGAGGCCAGCAGCGTTTCAGCAAATTCTTTTACCGCCGCATCCCCCTGGGAAAGCATAAAATACGCCATTTTTTGGGCAGTTTTGCTGCCCACGCCAGGCAACTTGCCAAATTGCTCGATCAATTTATTGAGCTGATTGATATTTGGCATCTTCTTAGAACAAGCCGTTCAGGCCGGGCAGGTTCATACCGCCGGTTACAGAGCCCATCCGCTCTTCCATAGCGGCATCAGCCTTCTTCAAGGCTTCATTTACAGCGGCCACCAGCTGGTCCTGGAGCATTTCCACATCATCAGGATCCACAACCTCGGGCTCGATTTTTACTTCCAGTACTTCCTTTTTGCCGTTCACCTTCGCAGTAACGGCACCGCCGCCGGCAGCAGCTTCAAATTCGCTTTGTTCCACTTCGGCCTGAGCGTTTTGCATATCCTCTTGCATTTTCTGAACCTGGCGCATCATATCGCCCCGCTTCATATTATAGCCTTCCGGTAATCTTGCTTTCATGTTCTTACATCTCCTTTAATAATTCTTGAAAGGGATCGTCCTTATCCAAGGTTTCTCCCATTTTTTCAAACTTGATCTGATAGGGTTGGCCGGCGGCAGTTTGAGCTGCTTGGGTCAAAATTTCTTTATTTTCGGGCTTACTCAGAAAGTCCAGGCAGAACTCTTGCTCGCTGCGCAAAATCAGCAGGTTGCCCTGCACCGCCGGAGTAATATCCAACATAAAGCCCATCAGGTTGGCACGGCCCAGATCACGGAGCACTTCCTGCATCCGTTCCCAGAAGGGGCATTCCCCTTCGTTTGCAGAAACGGGAGCCGGGGCGGCAGGCTTTGGTTCTGCCGGCTTGGCCGGTTGAGGTGCGGGGGCCGATTCTGCAGGAGCGGGGGTAGCCGCAGGCGCCTGCATAGGGGCGCCCAGTTCCAAACGAGCCACTCGGGCGCTTAAGGATTCGATATCATCCCCCAGTTCTTCCCGGCAGAGAGCAATCAAGGTCATTTCCGCCGAAAGGCCCTTGTCCGATGAACGACCCAGTTCCCAAATGCCGTTTTGCAGGCAACGCATCATCCGCATCATACAAGCGCTGGGTAATTCCCGGGAGAGGGTGATCTTTTGTTGCAGTTCCCGACGATCACATTCGATCAGTTCCTCGGGATGTTCGGTTACGCTGCAAATCAGCAGATCCCGCAGCAGCGCCGAAAGATCACCAAACAATTGGGCGGGGCCCGCATAGCGTTCCCGGGCGTTTTTGTAAAATTTAAGAAGACCGGCGGCATCCCGTTTCCAGGCCAGCCGGACCGCTTCCATCAACTGCTCGCTGCCACAGACGCCCACGATTTGTTCCACCCGGCCTAAGGTAACAGGTTCCTGCCCATCCCGACAACGGTCCAACAAAGACAGGGCATCCCGCATGGCGCCATCCGCTAATCTTGCCAGCAGAGCACCGGCATCCTCTTCCAAAGCGAAGCCTTCCTGTCCGGCCACATACTGCAGGCGGCCGGCAATCAGTTCCGGAGTTAAGCGTTTAAAATCAAAGCGCTGGCACCGGGAAAGAATGGTGGCCGGGATCTTGTGAATCTCGGTGGTGGCCAACACAAAAATAACGTGTGCGGGGGGTTCTTCCAAGGTCTTAAGCAGAGCATTGAAGGCTGATGTACTCAGCATATGCACCTCATCGATGATATAGACCCGGTATTTGACCATAGCGGGGGCATAAATCAACTCTTCCCGCAGGTCACGGATATCGTTAACACCGGTGTTACTGGCAGCGTCGATTTCCACCACATCCATTGTGGATTCTTTAATAATACTTTGGCAATTTGCGCATTCATTACAAGGATCGCCGCCTTGCCCTTCGGAACAGTTGACCGCCCGGGCCAAAATTTTAGCACAGGAGGTTTTACCCGTTCCCCGGGTGCCACAGAAAAGATAAGCGTGGGAAACATTTCCATCGGCGATCTGGGCCCGAAGGGTTTTGACAATATGATCCTGCCCCACCACATCCGCAAAGGTCAGGGGGCGGTATTTACGGTATAAGGCCTGATACATACAAACATCCTTTCTGCATCATAATAAAAGACTGCTTTTATAAGACAGCGCTAACGAACAAAGAACAGGAATTCGGCACACATAGACAAGGGCCCGCTTAATGCTGCTCGGTTCCCCGCCTGACATGGTTCACGGCTTGCTATTGCGCCGCGCCCGCCGCTTCGTCCGGAAGCGCTGCCTTATAAAGGCAGCCTTATGCCGATTAACTCGGTTAGTTGGCGCACCCATCGGGTGCGCCAACCTATTTTAACATATTTTTTTATAAAGCACAAGCATTAAAGGCAAAAATCATTCAAAATATAGTTGAACTTTTTCTCAAAGGCATCAGCCATATTCAGCACCTCGCCATCGGCGAAGGCCTTACCGATAATGCTCATTCCAAGAGGCATTCCATCATGATCATAGCCACAGGTGGTGTTCACCGCAGGCAGGCCGGCAATATTTACCGTTACGGTATAGATATCGGCCAGGTACATTTCGGTGGGATCCTCGCTCTTTTCGCCCAGCTTAAAGGCGGGCTCAGGTGTGGTGGGAGTTAAGATTACATCGCAGGTTTCGAAAATCTTTTCATACTCCTTACGGATCCGGCGGCGAAGCAAATTGGCCTTTTTATAATAAGCATCAAAGTAGCCGCTGGAAAGGGCGTAGGTACCCAACAGGATACGGCGTTTGACTTCATCGCCGAAACCTTCATTACGGGTGGCAATCAACCGTTCTTCAAAGGTTTCGCGCTTTTCGGCCAAATGACCATAGCGCACACCGTCAAAACGGGCCAGATTGGAAGATGCTTCCGCAGAGGAAATCAAATAATAAGCAGGAATCGCTACGCTCAAGGATGGCAAGGAAACTTCCTTGACGATACATCCCATTTCTTCAAACTTCTTGGCAGCGGCCAAAACCGCTTCTTTGATCTGAGGATTCAAGCCTTCGGCAAAGCATTCCTTAGGCAGACCAATTACCTTGCCGGCAATGGGCTGGCCCATCTGATCGGCAACGGGTTCACTAGGCTTGCTGGTCATATCAGCGGGATCTTCCCCGGAGATGGCATCCAATAAAACGGCGCAATCCCGTGCGCTTTTACCGATGGGGCCGATCTGATCCAAAGAGGATGCGAAGGCCACCAGGCCGGAACGGGACACTCTGCCATAGGTGGGCTTCAGACCGGTGACACCACAGAAAGCGGCGGGTTGGCGGATGGAACCGCCGGTATCGCTGCCCAAAGAAGCTACACAAAGGCCAGCCGCAACGGCTGCGGCACTACCGCCGGAGGAGCCGCCGGGCACACGATCAGGATCATAGGGGTTCCGAGTGATGCCGAAATGGGAAGTGGTGGTAGAAGCACCCATGGCAAATTCATCCATATTCAATTTGCCGATGAAGATGGCACCGGCCTTTTCCAGCTTTTCGGCCACGGCGGAATGATAAGCGGGCACAAAATCACCCAGCATTTTAGAAGCGCAGGTGGTGCGTAAGCCTTTGGTACAGATATTATCCTTCACACCCAGCACGATACCGGTTAAGGGACCCGCCTCCCCCGCCTCGATCATTTTTTGGGCGGCTTCGGCCTGTTCCATTGCCTTTTCGTTCACGGTGATATAAGCGTGGATAGTGGGATCCAGTTTTTCGATTCGGTCCAGATAATATTGGGTGAGTTCCTGGGCGGTGATATCACCACCATCCAGAAGGCCACGCAGTTCTTTGATTGATTTTAAATGCAAATTCATCTTACGCCCTCCTTAATCCATCAGTTTCTGAACGGCAATAAAATGATATAATTTGCCTTTTGCATTCTTCAAAGCATCCTCAGCGGACATCGAAGTGCCGATCTCATCTTCCCGCAGAAGTTCCATACCGCCTTCAGCAGTCAGGGGATAATCTGCTTCGGAGATCTCCACCTCGGTTACGGTGTCCATCAGCCGCATAATGCTTTCCATATCCTTGGCCATTTTTTCCTTGGCTTCCCCTTCAAAGGAAAGCTTGGAAAGTTTAGCCAGGTGATCGATCAGATCAAGATTATTCATCAATTCATTCCTCATTTATCGTCGGTAGTATAGTTAGGCGCTTCCTTGGTAATATGAATATCGTGGGGATGGCTTTCCTTCAAGCCGGCGCCGGTGATCTTTACAAACCGACCGTTCTGTTTCAGTTCTTCGATGGTGGCAGTGCCGCAATAGCCCATACCGGAGCGCAAACCGCCCATCAGCTGGAATACGGTATCGCCCATCAGGCCCTTAAAGGGAACACGGCCTTCCACACCTTCGGGAACCAGTTTTTTGGTGCCGGTTTGGAAATAGCGGTCAGCAGAGCCCTTGGCCATAGCAGCCATGGAACCCATACCGCGATAGGTTTTGAAGCGACGACCCTGATAGAGTTCTTCTTCACCGGGGCTTTCCTCACAGCCGGCCAACAGGGAGCCGACCATAATGACATCGGCACCGGCGGCAATAGCCTTAACCACATCACCGGAGAATTTGATACCGCCATCGGCGATCATCGGGATATTATGCTTTTTGCATACTTCTGCCACATCCATCACGGCGGTGAGCTGGGGAACACCGATACCGGCAACCACACGGGTGGTGCAGATAGAACCGGGGCCGATACCAACCTTAACCGCATCTGCGCCGGCGGCAATTAGATCCTCGGCGGCTTCGGCAGTGGCGATATTACCGGCAACCACCTGGATGTCGGGGAAAGTTCCCTTTACCAAGCGGAGGGTTTTCATAATATTAGCAGAATGGCCGTGGGCAGAATCCAACACCAGCACGTCCACGCCGGCGCTAATCAACGCACCGGCACGATCCAACACGTCGTTGGTGATACCGATAGCAGCAGCACAGAGCAAACGGCCATGGGCATCCCGGGCGGAGTTGGGGTATTTAACAGCCTTTTCAATATCCTTGATGGTGATCAAGCCGGCCAGCTTGCCGTTTGCATCCACCAGAGGCAGCTTTTCGATCCGATGCTTCTGCAGGATCACCTTGGCATCCTCCAGAGTGGTGCCCACAGGGGCGGTGATCAGCCGTTCTTCGGGGGTCATCACCGTTTCAATCTTCACATTGAAATCAGTCTTAAGCCGCATAGCGCGGTTGGTAATGATACCCACCAGACGATCA
>JAZOXD010000201.1:0-24591 GCA_045659565.1 Eubacteriales bacterium
CCGCCGTTGTAAAGAACAGGGGAAACCCCTGAAAGTTTTCATCACCAAACGTGCCCCCTTCCGCCAACTTTCTTTGGCCGAACTGATGCACCCCCGAATTCAGGATGTCAGCGAATCGGAAGAAACCGATTACGATTTCGATTAAACCACAAAAGGCGGGGGATATTGGGCGTTAATGCCCCAATTTGCCCGCGAAAACAGGAGAATTTACTATGATTACCTTTCCTTTCCCCAAAAAATTCCTTTTCGGCACAGCTTCCTCCGCTTTCCAGATCGAAGGCGCCCCCTACGCCGATGGCAAAAGCGAAAACATCTGGGACTATATGTGCCGCGTATATCCCGAACGTTTTCATAACAACGCAAAAACCGAACCCGCATCCTCTTTTTATAAAAATTATAAGGAAGATATTGCCGAAATGAAGGCCCTGGGGCTGAAGTCCTTTCGCTTTTCCCTGTCCTGGAGCCGTATCATTCCCGCTCCGGGCAAGGTGAACCAAAAGGGCCTGGATTTTTATAATGACGTTATCAACCTGTTGCTGAAAAACGGTATTGAACCTTTTGTGGATATTTACCATTGGGATCTTCCCCTTTGGGTAGAAGAGCAAGGGGGAATCAAGGACCGCCGATTCATCGAACTGTTCACCCAATATGCAGAAGTTTGCTTCAAAGCCTTGGGGGACCGTGTTTCCTATTGGAGCACCTTTAACGAACCCGGGGTCTTCTGCCGTCAGCCCTATGAAAACGGGGAAAAGGGCTGGTATCCCTTCGGCACCTCCTTTGCCGATAATTTGTATGCCGCCCACCACGTGATTATCGCCCATTTTCGGGCAGTAAAACTGTATCACTCCCTGGGCTTTAAAGGGAAGATCGGCGCCGTTATTGATAAAGCCGCCACCTACCCCAAAGATCCCTACGGCAAAGATCTTTTGGCCGCCCGCTATCAAACGGACCGTGGCCTGGGCTGGTGGCTGGATCCCATGTTCCTGGGCCATTACCCCGAAGACCTCCTGCGGGATTGTCCCGCTTACGGAGACATCATCACCCAAGAATATCGGGAGGAAGTGAAAAGGGAATTCGCTAAAATGGATCTGGTGGGGATCAACTATTATTACCCCGGCGCCACAGAATATCGGGAAGAGGAACCTGCCAAATCCACCACGGTTCCCGCTTTTATTGCACAAACAGACCAACGCTTTTCCGCCTACCCTGCAGGGCTGTTTGATGCTATGATGTATCTGACAGAGCGGTATGACCGCCCCGAAATTTATATTACCGAAAACGGCCTGGGCGTATTGGACCCCCAAGACGACGAAAAGAATATCAACGATACCGAACGGGTGGAATATATGCGTGAGCACCTGCGGATGCTTTCCCGCAGTATAAAAGCGGGGGCCGACGTGCGGGGCTATTTTTACTGGTCCCACTTCGACAGTATGGAATCCCGCTCCGGCTACCGTTGGCGCTTTGGCCTGAACTACGTGGATTTCCCCACAGGGAAGCGGGAACGAAAAAACAGCTGGTATTATTACCAAAAGATCATTAAAAACGAACAGGTAGATTAAATGGAACAATTGAATTTAGGGGTAGCCCGCAAAATCATAACCCCCGCCGTGGGGTGCGCTCTGATGGGCTATCGCACGGATTTTTACTCTGATTCCCTTCACGACGACCTTACCGCCACCGCTTTTTTCTTCTGCCAAGGGGAAGAAAAAGCCCTTCTGGTCAACCTGACCCTTTGCAATTTTCACAGCGACCTTTGCGATGTTCTGCGGGGTCAATTGTCCCGTGAAACGGGGGTGCCCAAGGGGGCAATCCTGATTTCTTGCACCCATACCCATTCGGGCCCCGTAACGGGCGGTGTGATTAAAAGCTCCGCAGATTGGGGCTTGCTGAACCGCCCTTATATTGAGGAAACTCTGTTCCCCGCCGTTCTTCAGGCGGCGGCAGAAGCCCAAAGCGCCCTCCGCCCCGTCACGATGGCGGTGGCAACGGGTGAAAGCCTTATCGGTATCAACCGCCGTCAGGCGGATCCGGAAAAAGGGGTGGTGCTGGGGCAGGATCCCTGCGGGAGCTTTGATTCCTGTATGACCGTCCTTGCCTTTCGGGATGAAAGGGGGAATCCCTACGCCAACCTCATTCACTACGCCTGCCACGGAACCTGCGCCGGGGCGCACCGTTCCATTTCCCGTGATTGGTCCGGGATTATGGTAGACGGGGTAGAGGCGCAAATAGGCGGCACCACCGCTTTTTTCAACGGTGCCGCAGGGGATGCGGGCCCCCGCCTTTCCAACGGGCTCACCACGGGTCGGGGCGATTATTCCTTCGTTTACGAACTGGGTGAAAAGGCCACCCAAGATGCCGTAAGAATTTTAAAAACCGTAACGGATTTCAAAAACGTGCCCCTTCGCACCTTTTCGGGGCAGCTGGAACTCCCCTTACAGCCCCGTCCCCCGCGGGCCGAGGCGGAACAACGGCTGGAGGAGGAATTTGAAGGCTTTTCCTCCGAGCGGAATGCCTACCAACGCCATTACCAAGAAATTCTGAATTCCTACGACCGTGGGGAAGGGGAGGAAACCTCCTTCCTGCTGGAGGAACCCGTAATCCGCTTGGGGGATTGTGCTTTATACGCCTTGCCCTTCGAGCTCTTTTCGGGAATGGCCCTGAAGATCCGCGCCTGTTCCCCCGTTGCTCATACCCTGTGTCTGGGCTATACCAATGGCTCTCTGGGCTATTTCCCCACCAAGGAGGAACTGTCCCGTGGCGGCTACGAGGTCAATATCTTCCGTTTTCGCAGGGTCCAACCCTTTGCAGAAAACGCCGATGAGCATCTCATTGCCCATACCTTAAAAAATTTAAAGGAATAACCTTCAATTCCCCTTAAAGATGGAACGTAAAAAACATCTCACGGGGCAAAAATAAAGAAAAGACACCCGCAAGGGTGTCTTTTCTTTATGCATTTTTCAATTTGTTCCAAAGGTCATTATAATACACCAGAATATCCTGTGGCAGGTTGGTATAGACCTCGGTTTTTGCGATGATTGCATCGTCGGGATAAGCGATTTTATTATTTTTGATTTCCTCAGGCAGAGCGTCCTTGACCTGCTGTTGAGGGGTGGAATAGCAGGTGAAATCCCGGTTCAATTCGGCGATATCCTGCCGGCAGAGAAAGTCCAGGTATTTTTCTGCATTTTCCTTATTGGGTGCGTCCTTCACAATACAAGCGCAGTCCACAAACCGGTTGGTACCTTCCTCCGGCACCACATAGGCCAGATCCGGGTTTTCTTCGATCATGGTGATGGCATCGCCACTATAGACCGGGCAGATGGCGGCAAAGCCGCTTTCCATAAAACTAAAGATATCATCGGACACATAGGCCAGCAGTTCGGGTTTTTGCTTGATCAGTTCGTTGCAGGCGGCCCGGAGTTGAGCTTTGTCGGTGGTATTCAGGGAATAGCCCAGCCGCAATAGGGCAACACCCAGGGTATCCCGGGAGTTATTATACATCAGGCTCTTTCCCCGGTAGGCGGGATCCCAAAGGGCATCCCAGCTGGTGGGGGTTTCGGTTACATACCGGGTGTTATAAAGCAGACCTACCGTTCCCCAGGTATAGGGCACAGAATAGCGGTTTTCGGGATCGTATTCCAGATTTTTGAAGCTATCCATAATATGCTCAAAATTCGGAACATTTTCAAAGTTGATCTCCTCCAGCATTCCTTCGCTGATCAGCCGTCCCACCATATAATCGGAAGGGAACACCACATCATAAACGCCGGGAGAGTTCTTTAAAACGGCATACATGGATTCATTATTATCATAAACCTTATAAACCACCTTGATGCCCGTTTCTTCCTCGAACATTTCGTTGATGGATTCATCGATATATTCGCCCCAGTTATAAACGTAGAGTACCTCGCCGCTTTCGCTTTGGTCGCAACCGCAGCAAAGGACAAGAATGACCAAGATCAAAGCGGCCGCTAAAATTCGTTTCAGTTGCTTCATTTTATCGGTCCTCCTTTGTCTTTTTCTCATTCTTGGAGGGCAGATTAGCTAGAATCAGAACGATCAGCACCACCACAACCATCACCCCGCAAAGGGCGTTCATGGAAAGGTTGATGCGGGTTTTGGTATTGGTATAGATAATGGTGGCCAATGTTTCCACCTCGATGCCCCGCAGGAAGAAGGTGATGATAAAATCATCCACCGAAAGGGTCAATGCCATCAAAAATCCGGAGATAATGCCCGGGATGATCTGGGGCATTATGGTCTGACGGAAGGCCCGGGTGGGGGAGGCCCCTAAATCCTGGGCCGCTTCGTAGATGGAATAATCCACCTGCCGCAGCTTTGGCATCACCGCCAGAATCACATAGGGGATGTTGAAGGTGATATGGGCCAGCAACACTGTGCCAAATCCCAATTTTACCCCAACAAAGGAGAAAAACAGCATCAAGGAAACACCGGTGATAATATCCGGGTTCAATACCGGCAGATAGGTTACATTCATTACGGCACTTCGTTGCCAACGGCGCAGCCGCTGGATGCCAAAGGCTGCCATGGTGCCGATCACGGTGGAAACCACCGCCGAGATCCCTGCAATGATCAGGGTATTCCCCAAGGCACTCATGACTTGCTCGTCTTTAAATAGGTTTACATAATTTTCGAGCGTAAATCCGCTGAACACCACCCGGCTTCTGCCGCTGTTGAAAGAAAACAGCACCAGATAGGCAATAGGCATATATAAAAATAGGAAGACAATTGCCATATAGCTCTTTTGCAAGGTTTTGATCATAGCAAGCCCTCCTTGGTTTCGTCATCCAGAAAACTGAAGATTACCAGAACGAACAGGATCAGTACCATCATCACCATGCTGATGGCCGCCCCTACATTGGGGTTATACACGCTCAGGAACTGCTCCTGAATCACATTACCGATCAGGTTAAATTTAGCACCGCTCAGTTTTTCGGAGATTACGAAGGTGGAAATGGTGGGCACAAATACCATAATGATGCCGCTGCCGATGCCGGGCATGGTCAAAGGCAGAATCACCTTCTGGAACACCCGGAACCGGTTGGCGCCTAAATCCTCGGCGGCCTCTACAATGCGGTAATCCAATTTTTCCAAAGAGGTGTAAATGGGCAACACCATAAAGGGCAGATAGTTATAGATCAGGCCCAACACAACGGCAAAGCCGGAGCTTACCAACTGCACCTTAAGGCCGGCATCGTCCAGCCGGGTCTGCAGCATCATCAAAATGTCCTGCATAGCCTGGGTGCGGAGCACAAAGTTGATCCACATCGGCAGCATCAGCAGAATCATCAGAAAATTTTTAGTTCGTTCGCTCTGTCGGGCCATAATATAGGCCAAAAAATAGCCGATCACCAGGCAAAAGCCCGTTGCAATCAGAGCATAATAGACCGAACGGAGCAACACCTGCCAATAGCGGCCGATCTGGGCCACGTTATCCAGGGTAAAGGCGCCGGTGCTTGTGGTAAAGGCGCTGTAGGCGATCATCACCAAGGGGGCAACGATAAACAGGATCGCCCATATATAATAAGGAACTGCAATCAGCTTCTTTTTCAATTGGCGGAACCGGCCTCCTTTTTCATAATATGGATATATTCGGGAATGATCCCCATCCCAATGCGGGAGCCGGGCTCCTTGCAGGTGATGGAATGAATCTTCCAAAGATAATTTTCGCTGCGCACCATCATTTCATAATGAACGCCCTTGAAGGTAACGGTTTCAACGGTGCCGCAAAGCATCCCTTCCTTGGGCTCCCGGATCTCAATATCCTCCGGCCGAACCACAACATCCACGGCAACATTTTCACCGAAGCCGCTGTCCACACAGGGGAATTCCACATTCTCGAACCGGACCAGAAGATCCTTGATCATAGTGCCTTCGATAATGTTACTTTCGCCAATGAAATCTGCCACGAAGGGATTAATAGGTTCATTATAAATATCCTCGGGTGTGCCGATTTGCTGAATCAGCCCATCCTTCATTACCACAACGGTGTCGCTCATGGTAAGGGCTTCTTCCTGGTCGTGGGTCACATAAATAAAGGTGATGCCCATTTGCCGCTGGATTCGCTTCAGTTCGTTCTGCATCCCCTTGCGGAGCTTCAGATCCAAAGCACCCAAAGGCTCATCCAAAAGCAAAACCTTGGGGTTATTGATCAGCGCCCGGGCAATGGCCACCCGCTGTTGTTGGCCGCCGGAAAGGGAGGTTACGTTCCGTTTGTCAAAGCCCCGAAGGTTCACCAGTTCCAGCATCTCCTGCACCCGGCTTTTGATCTCATCCTCGGGAGTTTTGCTGATCCGCAGTCCAAAGGCGATGTTATCGTAAACATTCAGATGGGGAAACAGGGCGTATCGCTGAAAAACCGTATTGACCTGGCGCTTATGGGGCGGCAGGTCGGTTATATCCTGGCCTTCGAACAACACTTTGCCCTCCTGGGGTTGCACAAAACCGGCAATGGCCCGCAGGGTGGTGGTCTTGCCGCAGCCGGAAGGGCCTAAAAAGGTTACGAATTCCTTATCTTTAATGGTTAAGTTGAAATGGTCCAGAATAACCTCATCGTCAAACGAAACATGGATATCCTTCAGTTCAATGATGTTTTTCAACGCAGGTGGATCCTCCTAATGCTAATAATATTATTATGACATTTTATAATATAAACACTTAAAAACCGTTTGTCAATAAAAATCCTCAAAAAAAGACAGTTTTTTTCTCAAAATTTCAAGAAGAACCTGCAAAAGCCTTGCGGCGTTTTTGGTTTTGCTTTTTAATGCTCGTTTTTCCTCTTGTTTTCTTTAAAATACTCTCTTTTCGTCAGCATCAACACTTTAGTGAGATAAAAACTTAATGAAATAAAATTTTTTTCGAAAACTGTATTGACATCTCAAAATCTATATGATAGAATTATTCACATAATTTTAATCGTTTTTTGCAAAACGATGAAAGAAAGTTTTAAAAAAAGAGGTAAAGAACAATGAAAAGAATGATCAAGTTTTCCTGTCTGATCGTTGCACTGGTAATGGTTCTGGCCTGCTTCGCCGGTTGCGGCAAGAAGGAAGAAGCCACTGCTCTGAAGATCGGTATCACCGGCCCCCTGACCGGCGGTGCTGCTATCTATGGTAACGCTGTAAACAACGCTGCCAAGATCGCCGTTGAAGAGATCAATGCTCTGGGCGGCATCCAGTTCGCTTTCCTTTGCGAAGACGACGTGCACGATGCTGAAAAGGCTGTTAACGCCTATAATACCCTGAAGGACTGGGGTATGCAGGTTTCCCTGGGCTCCGTTACTTCCGCCCCCGGTACTGCTACTTCCGCCGAAGCCAATGCGGATAACATCTTCTACCTGACTCCCTCCGCTTCTTCTACCGACGTTTTGGGCGGTGTTGCCAATGCGGTTACCGGCGCAGTTGATATTACTCGTAAGGATAATGTTTTCCAGATGTGCTTTATGGATCCCAACCAGGGTGAAGCTTCCGCTCAGTATATCGTTGATCAGAAGCTGGGTACCAAGATCGCCGTCATCTATAAGAACGACGATAACTATTCCACCGGTATCTATAACAGCTTCAAGGCTAAGGCTGATGAACTGAAGCTGAACATCGTTTCCACCACCACCTTCACCGAAGATACCAAGACTGATTTCTCTGTTCAGGTTGCTGCCGCTAAGGATGCCGGTGCTGATCTGGTATTCCTGCCCATGTATTATGAATCCGCTGCCCTGATCCTGAAGGAAGCCAAGGACACCGGCTTTGCTCCCAAGTTCTTCGGCGTAGACGGTATGGATGGTATTCTGGGTCTGGAAGGCTTTGATACTTCTCTGGCTGAAGGCGTTATGCTGCTGACTCCCTTCAACGCTGACGCTACCGATGCCAAGACCACCGCTTTTGTTGCTAAGTATAAGGAAAAGCACGGCGAAGTTCCCAACCAGTTCGCTGCTGATGCTTATGACTGTATCTATGCTATTTATCAGGCTCTGGATAATGGCGAAGCTCTGAAGAACGAAGATGGCACCTTCAATTATGGCATCTCCGCTTCCGACCTTTGCGATATGCTGAAGGCTAAGTTCACCTCCGCCGATTTCGTATTCGACGGCCTGACCGGTGAGCAGATGACCTGGGCTGCCGGCGGCACTGTTTCCAAGACCCCCAAGGGTATGGTTATTCAGAACGGTGCTTATGTTGGTATGTAATTCCAACCAAAGCGAATGAATTAATATTGAGGGCTGCCGGTCCGGCAGCCCTCAATTGGATTTTTTAAAACCTTTTGAAAGATAGGGTAGAGCGAAGAATCGAACCCGCCTTAAAGGCAACTTTCGGTTCTTTTCCCCCGATTCATTCTTGTCAGGTTTCGGATTAACGAGTATTTTAATACAGGATGAGTGAAAATCCGCCTTTTTAAAACGGCGTTCGGATGATCGCTCTACCCTAGAAATAGAGGTGAAAACGTGCTTACCTTTTTGAACCATTTCATCAATGGCATCAGTTTAGGCAGCATATACGCCATCATCGCATTGGGTTATACCATGGTTTACGGCATCGCCAAGATGCTGAACTTTGCCCATGGTGACGTCATTATGGTTGGCGCTTATGTCTGCTTCTTTGCTATTGCCAAATTCAACCTGCCCCCAGTGGTAGGTCTGTTGCTGGCCATCGTGATCTGCACCCTTTTGGGTATTATCATTGAGCGGCTGGCCTATAAACCCCTGCGTCAGGCTACTTCCCTGGCGGTTCTGATCACTGCCATCGGTGTCAGCTATTTCCTGCAGAATGCGGCCCAGTTACTTTGGACCTCCAATCCCAAGATCTTCCCTGATCTGTTTGGCGGCGCCAAGATCACCCTCTTTGGCGGCGATATGATCATTCCCGTTGGAACGTTGATTACTATTGTGGCCTGCGTTGTGATTATGATCGCATTGACCTTCTTTACCAATAGTACCAAAATGGGTAAGGCCATGCGGGCCTGCTCTGAGGATAAAGGCGCGGCTCAATTGATGGGTATCAATGTGAACCGCACCATTTCCGTTACCTTCGCCATCGGCGCCGCTTTGGCGGCCATTGCCGGCGTGCTGCTTTGCTCCGCTTATCCCTCCCTGGTGCCCACCACCGGCTCTATGCCCGGCATCAAAGCCTTCACCGCCGCCGTGTTCGGTGGTATCGGCTCCATCCCCGGCGCCTTGCTGGGCGGTGTTTTGCTGGGCGTGATCGAAATTTTTGCAGGTGCTTATATCTCTACTCAGCTTTCTAACGCCATCGTATTTTTGGTGTTGATCCTGGTGCTGCTCATTAAGCCCACCGGTCTGCTGGGGAAGAAGATCAGCGAGAAAGTGTAAGGTGAGCGGAATGAAGAAACTGAATTTTAAAGGCTCCCTTGGCAATTGGTTTACTTATGCGGGCGTGATTATCGCCTTCGTTATTTTGCAACTGCTGGCCAGCACCGGTGGAATTTCCTCCACCCTGAAGGGGCAGTTGGTGCCCGTTTGCGCCTATGTGGTGATGGCTCTTTCGTTGAACCTGACCGTTGGCGTGCTGGGCGAACTGAGTTTGGGACACGCCGGCTTTATGAGCGTTGGTGCTTTTTCCGGTGCCGTTGTTGCCGCTGCCCTGAATAGTTCCGTCCCCGACGATGGCCTGCGGCTGATGATCTCCATGATCCTCGGCGCACTGCTGGCCGCGGTGGCCGGCGTGATCGTGGGCGTGCCTGTTCTGCGCCTGCGGGGCGACTATCTGGCTATCGTAACTCTGGCTTTTGGTGAAATCATCAAATCCATTGTCACCAACCTTTATATTGGTGTGGATGCCAAGGGGTTGCATATCAGCTTTTTGAAAAACACCCTGCAGATGGATGGCGGTAAAATGATTATGAACGGCCCCATGGGTGTTCCTGCCAACACCAAAATCTCCACCTTCCTGGCGGGCTTTATTTTGATCATGATCACCCTGCTGGTGATCTTCAACCTGGTAAAAAGCCGCTCCGGCCGTGCCATTATGGCCCTGCGGGATAACCGGATCGCCGCCGAAAGCGTGGGCATCAATGTCACCAAGTATAAGTTGATGGCATTTGTAATCTCCGCTTCTCTGGCAGGCGCCGCCGGCGCTCTCTTTGGCTTGAGCCAAAACACCATCGTTGCCACTAAGTTTGATTTCAACACCTCTATCCTGGTACTGGTATTCGTGGTATTGGGTGGCCTTGGCCGGATGTGGGGCTCCATTATTGCCGCCGCTGCATTGACCATCCTGCCCGAAATGCTCCGCGAATTCTCTGAATACCGGATGCTGATTTATGCCATCGTACTGATTCTGGTAATGCTGGCTACCAATAATCCCACTCTGAAAAACTTCTTCGGTAAGCTCTTCAGAAAATTTGCCCGGAAAGGAGCGGATGAAGAATGAACCTTTTTGTGAAAGAAAAGACTAAAATGGTGCCCGTTCCCAGCCATTCCATTATCCCCGAGCGGGATCTGGGTAAGGATCCCATTCTGGAATGCCGTCATCTGGGCATCGATTTCGGCGGTCTGCACGCCGTTAGCGACCTGAACTTAACCATCGGCCGCACCGAAATCGCCGGTCTGATCGGCCCTAACGGCGCCGGTAAGACCACCGTTTTCAACCTGCTGACTAAGGTGTATCAGCCCACCCGGGGTACTATCCTGCTGGATGGGATGGATACCTCCGGCAAGACCACTGTTCAGATCAATAAGATGGGTATTGCCAGAACCTTCCAGAATATCCGCCTTTTCTCTAATTTGAGTGTGGAGGATAACGTAAAGATCGGTCTGCATAATCAGAAGGCCTATTCTACCCTCTCCGGTATTCTGCGCCTGCCTTCCTATTGGAAGAAGGAAAAGGAAGCCCACGAGCGGGCACTGGAATTGCTCTCTATCTTCGATATGAAGGATATGGCCGATATGAAGGCCGGCAGCCTGCCCTACGGCGCCCAGCGTCGGGTGGAGATTGTGCGCGCTTTGGCTACCAATCCCAGCCTGTTGCTGTTGGATGAGCCTGCCGCCGGTATGAACCCCTCCGAAACCGCTGAACTGATGGAAAATATTGTAAAGATCCGGGATACCTTCCAGATCGCTATTCTGCTGATTGAGCATGATATGAACTTGGTTATGAATATCTGCGAGGGTATCTGCGTACTGAACTTCGGTGAAGTGATCGCCAAGGGTACCGCCGCCGAGATCCAGGCCAACCCGGCCGTGATTGAAGCCTACCTGGGCAAACGGAAGGAGGGCTAAACGATGCTGAAAGTCAATGATATTAATGTTTATTATGGGAGCATCCACGCCATTAAGGACATCTCCTTTGAGGTGCATCCCGGCGAGATCGTAACCCTCATCGGTGCCAACGGCGCCGGTAAGAGCACCACCCTGCAAACCATTTCCGGCCTGCTACGCTCCAAAACCGGGTCCATCGAGTTTTTGGATCAGGATATTTCCAATGTTGCGCCCCATACCATCGTGACCAAGGGCTTGGCCCATGTTCCCGAAGGACGCCGGGTATTCCTGCAGATGACGGTTGAGGATAATCTGGAAATGGGCGCTTTTACCCGCCCTAGCAGCGAGATCGCTGCCGGTCTGGCGGATGTTTATGAACGGTTTCCTCGGTTGAAGGAACGCCGCAAACAGATTGCCGGCACTCTTTCCGGTGGTGAACAGCAGATGTTGGCCATGGGTCGTGCGCTGATGAGCCGCCCCAAGCTGTTGATGCTGGACGAGCCCTCCATGGGTCTTGCACCCATTCTGGTGCAACAGATCTTTGATATTATCAAGGAACTGCATAAGGCCGGCACCACTATTTTGCTGGTTGAGCAGAATGCGCAGATGGCTCTTTCCGTTGCGGACCGTGCTTACGTTATGGAATCCGGCCGGATCGTTCTTTCCGGTACCGGCGCCGAACTGGCCGAAAGTGACGAGATTAAAAAAGCCTACTTAGGAGGCTAAATATTATCGGGGCCATCCCCAACTCAGTTAAGGACCTTTTTTGAAAAAAGGTCCTTAAAAATCTCCCAAAACATCTAATGTAGGAGGTATTCTTGATGAATAGTCCCATTCGTGTAATTTTGATCGGTGCCGGTAATCGTGGCACCACCTATGCAAAACTGATGAAAAAGATGCCCGACCAGTATAAAATGGTGGGTGTGGCCGAGCCTATTGAGATGCGGCGGAATCGGATCAAGGAAATGTTTGAACTGCCGGACGAAGCTTGCTATCTGGGCTGGGAAGAGATTTTGGCTCAACCCAAAATGGCCGATCTGGCTATTATCGCCACCATGGATGATATGCATTATGAGCCTGCTATGAAGGCCATCGGCATGGGTTATAACCTGCTTTTGGAAAAGCCTTTGGCTCAAACCGCAGAGCAATGTGCCAATATGAGCCTGGCTGCCGAAAAGAACGGGGTTTCTGTTTTGGTTTGCCACGTTCTGCGCTATGCGCCCTTCTTCAAGAAGGTGAAGCAGATGCTGATGGATGGCGTGATCGGTGATGTAATGTCCGTTGTTCATGTGGAGGCCGTTGGTAATCTGCATCAGAGCCATAGCTACATCCGGGGCAATTGGCATAGTGAAAAGGAAACTTCCCCCATGCTGTTGGCCAAGAGCTGCCACGATCTGGATATCATCCAATGGTTGCTGGATAAGCCTTGCAAGCGGATAACCTCTTTCGGTGATCTTACTTATTTCAAAAAAGAAAATGCCCCCGAGGGTGCGCCGGCTCGCTGTGCCGAGGGTAATTGCCCCGTTGGGGATACCTGCCCCTATAACTGCCTGAAACTGTATTACGAGGATAAAGAAAACCTGTGGTTCCGTCGGGCGGCCACCAAGGGCATCAGCACTGCTGTGAATCCCACCGATGAGGAAGTGATGCAGGCTTTGATGACCACTGACTATGGTTTGTGTGTGTTCCACGCCAATAACGACGTGGTGGATCATCAGGTGGTGAATATGGAGTTCGAGGACGGTATCACCGTCAGCTTCTCTATGAACGCTTTTAACCGGGGTGGTCGGTATATCCGCTTCTTTGGCACCAAGGGCGAACTTTATGCCAATATGAGCGATACCGAGATCAAGGTCTTTGATTTTGAAAACCGCGAAAGAAATCTGGTTCCGGTGCTTAAGACGGAAGAGAGCATCGAAGGCGGCCACGGCGGCGGTGATGCCGGAATTATTCAGGAACTGCATCAGTATCTCAGCGGTAACTATACCGGTGTTTATGCGGCTGATATCCATATCTCCGCCAAAAACCATATGATCGGCTTTGCAGCCGAAGAAGCCCGCCATAACGGCACCGTTGTGTCTATGGATGAATATATGGGCAGATACGGAATTGAGAATAAATAAAGACCCTTTTTGAAAAAAAGGGTCTTAACCCCCAAAAACTTTCAAACTGAAAAGAGAAAATTGCTTTGTTTTTCGGTTTGAGAGTTTTCGAAGAGGGGAAGGGAGAGAACCCTTTTGCAAAAGGGTTCTCTCCATAAAAAATGGCTACCCGGGAAGGGTAGCCATTTTTTTATAGAAAACTTTTTACATAAGAGATCTGCTTCTCAACGGAGGAAACGGAGGTTCCGCCTTCAGAGATCCGCTTGGCAACGCAGGTTTCCAGGCTGATGGCCTCAAAAACTTCTTCGTCGAAAAGCTCGCTGTAGGTCTGGTAGGTTTCTAAGGAAAGTTCCTCTAAAACAGTGCCCTTGGCGATGCAATCCCCAACGATGGTGCCGGAGATCTTATAGGCACTGCGGAAGGGCAGACCCTTTTTCACCAGATAGTCGGCAAGGTCGGTGGCATTGATAAATCCGGTTTGGGCTGCCTTTTTCATATTAGCGGTGTTGGCCTTCATGGTGGCAATCATGGGCGCCAATACCTGCAGGCACATCTTCACGGTATCCACCGCATCAAAGATGCATTCCTTATCCTCCTGCATATCCTTGTTGTAGGCCAAAGGCAGGCCCTTCAGGGTGGTGAGCAGAGCCATCAGATCTCCGTAAACCCGGCCGGTTTTGCCTCGGATCAGTTCTGCCATATCGGAATTCTTCTTTTGAGGCATAATGGAAGAACCGGTGGTATAGGCATCGTCCAGCTCCACAAACTTGAACTCCCAGCTGGTCCAAAGGATCAGCTCCTCGGAGAACCGGGAAAGATGCATCATCAGCATCGAAAGTACCCTTAAGAGCTCCACCACAAAATCCCGGTCGGAAACACCGTCAATACTATTCAGGGCGATTTGGTCGAAGCCTAATTTTTCGGCCTCAAAATAGCGGTCGGTATCATAAGTGGTGCCTGCCAGAGCACAGCAACCGATGGGGGATACATTGGCCCGCTTTTTCCAATCCGCCAACCGGCTCAGATCCCGCAACAGCATCATTCCATAGGCCATTAAATGATGACCGAAGGTAATGGGTTGAGCCCGTTGCAGATGGGTATAGCCGGGCAGAATGGCGGCTTTATGCTCCTCTGCCTGGTCCACCAGAGCGCAAAGCACATCTTTGATGCTTTTTTCGATTTCCGTCGCCTGGTCCCGCAGATACATTCTGAGATCCAAAGCCACTTGATCGTTCCGGCTCCGGGCGGTGTGCAATTTCTTACCGCAATCCCCCAGCCGTTGGGTCAGCACCTGTTCCACGAACATATGAATATCTTCGCACTTGGGATCAATAGCCAGTGCGCCGCTTTCAAGATCGGCCAAAATGCCTTCCAGCCCCTCGATCAGTTGATCGGCCTCTGCCGGGGTGATGATTCTTTGGGCACCCAGCATGGCCGCATGGGCCATAGAGCCCTGGATATCCTGGCGGAACATCCGCTGATCAAAATGGATGGAGGAATTAAAATCATCGGCCAGGGAATCGGTTTTGCCGGCGGTTCTGCCGGCCCACATCTTTTCCATAAGTTTCTCCTAAAATCATCGTACCCGAGCCACTTTTTGAAGCGGCTCGGGTGCAGCTTTTATTTCTTGTTATTGGCATCCACCATTGCTTGAACCTTGATGGGCAGGCCATAGAGATTGATGAATCCGGCGGAATCCTTCTGATCGTAGTCGCTTTCGCCAAAGGTGGCGATCTCTTCGCTATAGAGAGAATAATCGCTCCAAACGCCGGCGTTGATCATATTGCCCTTATAAAGCTTCAGCCGAACCTTACCGGTTACCCGCTCCTGAGTCTTATCCACAAAGGCGCTCAAAGCTTCCCGCAGGGGAGTGAACCACTGGCCGTTATAAACCAGTTCGCCAAAGGTGATGGCCAGCTTTTGCTTCTCGTGCATGGTCATCTTATCCAAGCAGATGGTTTCCAGAACGCTATGGGCCTTATAGAGGATAGCGCCGCCCGGGGTTTCATAAACGCCCCGGCACTTCATACCAACCAGCCGGTTTTCCACGATATCCAAAAGACCGATGCCGTTGGCACCGCCGATCTCGTTCAACTTCAGGATGATATTTTTGGCGCTCATCTTCTCGCCGTTCAGGGCAACGGGCGCACCTTCCACAAAATCCAACTCCACATAGGTGGGAGCGTCCGGCGCATTGATGGGGGAAACGCCCATCTCCAAAAATCCGGGTTTTTCGTATTGGGGTTCGTTTCCGGTATCCTCCAGATCCAGCCCCTCGTGGGAAAGGTGCCAAAGGTTCTTATCTTTGGAATAGTTGGTTTCACGGTTGATCTTCAGAGGAATGTTATGCGCTTCAGCATAGTCGATCTCCTCTTCCCGGGATTTAATATCCCATTCCCGCCAAGGGGCGATGATGGGCATATCGGGAGCAAAATGCTTGATGGTCAGTTCAAAACGAACCTGATCGTTGCCCTTACCGGTGCAACCGTGGGCAATGGCGTCGGCCCCTTCCTTCTTGGCAATTTCCACCAAGCCTTTGGCAATGCAAGGGCGGGCGTGGCTGGTACCCAAAAGATATTCTTCATAGATGGCGCCGGCCTTCAGACAGGGAACAATATATTCATCCACATATTCATCGGTCAGATCCAATGCATAAAATTTGGAAGCGCCGGTTTTGATGGCCTTTTCTTCCAGACCTTCCAGTTCGTCTGCTTGGCCCACATTTCCAGCCACAGCAATGATTTCGGGGTTATTATAATTTTCCTTCAGCCAGGGAATGATGATGGAAGTATCCAAGCCGCCGGAATAGGCCAAAACGACCTTTTTGATGTTTTCTTTATTCATTTTATACAGCCTCCAAGTGAATAAAAATACGATTATTTTGAATAATATGCCAAGATTATACACTTTAAATCCACCCTTGTCAAGGGGTAATTTAAAAAAAGAAGCTTGATTTTTAAATCAAGCTTCTTCGTTGTTGTTTTCTTCGGTGAAATCCGTTTCAAAGGCCAGGTTTGCGGGGGCGATCAGCGCCTTTTTCTTAAAATGGCGGATGATTAGGATGGTTGCGGTTACCGCCGCTGCCACACTTAAAATAACCGATACTAAAATAATGATATGATTTTTCTTCATAACCGGAACATCCTTTCCTGCTTTTTTAAAAGTATATCATAAATGATGATTAAAAATCAATAGTTTATTCCTTAAAAATTATGAACTGGAAGAAAATAAAATAAGCAATCTCCTGTAAGGCCCGCAGAATATAATTAATCAAAACAGGCCGGCCGGTCAGCCCTGCCAACCATACAGTCAAAAAGCTTAATGCCCAGGTTGCAATCACCACAAGCATAATTCCTACCATCAATTGCCGGCCGGTGTAAAAGGGGCCGGATCCAATCTCGCCGTAAGCCCAGTATTTTAATAAGTAAAACATAGCGAAAAAGCGTACCAAAAAGGGCAGCAAAAGCCCATAGCCGGAAAGGGGGATCCATCGCTTCATTGAAAATTCAAGAATCCCTGTTACCAAAGCAACGGTAATATAGCGCAAAATCTCGCTTCGGTGCTCCATCATATAATCGTAAAAACGGTCTGCCGCCTGATTCAGGTTCTGTCTTTGTTGCAGTTTTGACATTCTTTTCACCTCTTGTTTAGTATATCATAGTCTGGTTGAAAAGAAAAGTCCTATTTTTGCCAAGGGGAGTGGGATGAATTTATTGACATTTTTCTTTATAAAGGATATACTATGGAAAGAAGATTTTTAATTTATCATTGTATAGCAAAGGAAGTGTTTTAAAATGGGTTGCACTCACGATTGTAGCACCTGCGGCTCCAAGTGCTCCGATAAAGAAAAGGATAGCCTCTTGGAAAAGCCCCATGAATTAAGTAATATTAAAAAGGTCATCGCCGTGGTCAGCGGTAAGGGTGGCGTTGGTAAAAGTATGGTAACCTCTTTGGCTGCCGTTGCTATGCAGCGCCGGGGCTATCAAACCGCTGTTCTGGATGCGGATATTACCGGCCCTTCTATTCCCAAAGCCTTCGGCTTGAAGGAAAAGGCTACCTCCGATGGCCAGGCCCTTTATCCCGTGGTTTCCAAAATGGGCACCAAGGTGATGTCTGTAAACCTGCTTCTGGAGGACGAGGAATCCCCGGTGGTATGGCGTGGCCCGGTGATCGCCGGCAGCGTAAAGCAGTTTTGGACCGATGTGGTCTGGAACGATGTGGACTATATGTTTGTGGATATGCCTCCCGGTACCGGCGATGTGCCTTTAACCGTGTTCCAATCTCTGCCGGTGGATGGCATTATCGTGGTTACTTCTCCCCAGGATCTGGTTTCCATGATCGTGGCCAAGGCAGTTAAGATGGCCAAGATGATGAATATTCCCGTTTTGGGTCTGGTGGAAAACTATAGCTACCTGAAATGTCCCGATTGCGGCAAAAAAATCTCTGTTTTCGGCGAAAGCAAGCTGGAGGAGGTTGCTGCTAAGCACGAACTGCCCATTTTGGCAAAACTGCCCATCGATCCCGAACTGGCCTCCCTTTGCGATAAGGGAATGATCGAACTTTACGAAGGCGACTACGCCGAACCCATTGCCGATCGTTTGGATGTTCAATAAAATCAAAATACACCCTCGATGAGGGTGTATTTTTTTCTGCCATTTGCATACCCTTTTTAAAAAGGAGTGATTGCAAATGAAGATGCCCCGGGATCTGATGGTGGATCAGCTGGAAACCACAGAAATGCCCCTGCCCAAGGGGGTGGAACAAAAAATCGAGGAAAACGACCATTGCACAGTGACAGAGGTGACCGTCCGGGATGAGGAAGGTGCCCGGTTTTTGGGACGGGAGCGGGGGATTTATATCACCATTGAAACAGAAAAAACCTATGAGATCGGCGAGCCTGCTTTTGAAGAAATTGCCGGGGAATTGGCCGAGCGATTGAAAAAACTGATCGGTGGTCGGCAACGGCTATTGGTTTTGGGGATCGGGAACCCGGAGATTACACCGGATAGTCTGGGCTCCAAGGCCATTCATCGGCTGATGGTTACCCGCCCGTTGGAAGAACGCCCCCAAGGTTGGCGGGAGATTGCCGCCATGGAATCCCCGGTCTTTGGAATCAGCGGTGTGGAAAGTCGGGAACTGGCCAAGGGATTGGTGGAGGCCATCAAGCCTGAAGCGGTGATTCTGATTGATGCCCTGGCCACCGGCAGGCTGGAACGCCTTTGTAAAACCATCCAATTGGCAGATTGTGGCCTGATTCCCGGCGGTGGGGTGGAAAATGCCCGGCAGGAGATCAGCCGCCGTACCCTTGGGGTGCCGGTGATCTCCATTGGGATGCCCACCGTGGTGGATTGCCGGGCTCTTTTACGTTATGTGCTGGGCGAGGAAGGGGAGGCTTATGAAGAAAAGCTGCACCCCTACGAGGAAAGCCTGTTGGCCACCCCCCGGCAGATGGGGCTGGCCACGGATATGGCCGCCCGGATCATTGCTTTTGCTTTGAACAAGGCCTTTCACGGGGATCTTTCGACCGAGGATATTTTGAAGTTTTTATATTAAAATGCCACATTCATTCATATGATGGTTTATGAAAGGATGTGGAGAAAAAAGATGCAAAAACGGTGGATGGGCCTTTGGACCCTTTTGTTCTTGATCCCGGCGGTGTTGTTTTGGGAATATTGGCTGCCGTCGGTGGCAGAACTTTCCTTGGCGCAGCACCGGGGGATTACGCTTCGTCAGGCGGGAATTTTTTTGTTGAAGAACACCGACCCGCGGATGAGGGAAATTGGGGCGTATCTGGTTCCCGAATGGACCTTCGCGGGGGACGAGCATTTTTTGTATTTTAATGTGCCCAAAAAGCAAGAATCCATCGTCTCACCCGAGCCGGAGGGTTCCGCCATCAAGGCGGCCAATCTTTCTGCCCTTTCGGGTACATATTCCCAAATCAATGGTACGGCATTGATCAATAATACCGATTATGGAGTGGAGGAACTTTTAAACAAAATTGCAACGATACCTGCCTTTGAGGAGCAGGGCCCGGCAGTGTTGATTTATCATACTCACACCACCGAAGCCTATCGGAATGCAGGGGTGGCAAACACCCGGGATCCCGCCCAAAACGTTGTGGCGGTGGGAAAGGCTATGGCAGAAGAATTCCGGGCGGCCGGCTATGAAACCATCCATTTAACAGAGGTTTTCAACGAGGATTTCAGCAATGCTTATTCCCATTCCCGGGTGGCGGTGGAAAAGGTATTGTCGCAATATCCAAGCATCAAAGTGGTATTGGATGTGCATCGGGACGCTATTACCGGCGATGGGGTGGATTATTACCCGGTTACCAAGGCAGAGGGGCAGCAGGCGGCCCAGGTGATGATTGTCTGCGGCACCGATTCCAAGGGGCTTGCCCACGATGGCTGGCGGGATAATTTAGTCTATGCCCTGAATCTTTCCCGCAAGATGGGCAGTCTTTACGGCCAGATTTCCCGGCCGGTGAACCTGCGCAAGGATCGATTCAATACCCATTTTACGCCCCATACGCTCCTTTTGGAGGTGGGCAGCGCCGCCAACACCTTGGAACAGGCCCTGTGGGGCGGGCGGCTCACTGCCCGGGCCATGATCGCCCTTTGGCAGGAAAATGCTTGATTATGGAAAAAAACTATTATATAATATAGGGTAGAAAGAATCATCCCAACCCGCCCCAAAGGGGCATATTGCGGCGCTTTTCCCCAATTGGTTCTTGTCGGGTGCCGAATTGACGAGTATTTTAACACAGG
Source organism: Eubacteriales bacterium (assembly GCA_045659565.1). Lineage (GTDB taxonomy): Bacteria > Bacillota > Clostridia > Oscillospirales > QAKW01 > QAKW01. Next base: position 20,103 of record JAZOXD010000201.1, read on the forward strand.
GGGAGTGAAAATACGCCTTTTTAAAACGGTGTTCGGATAATTCGCTCGACCCTAAGGTAATCAGTAACATAGGAGATTCAAGAATGATCTATCTGGATAACAGTGCCACCACCCGCCCCTATGAGGCGGTAACGGCGCTGATCGCTCGGGAGGAGCAGGAGCATTTTGCCAATGCTTCGTCCCTTTATAAGATTGGCCTGGATGCGGAAAACGGTATCTTGGCGGCTAAAAAAGAGATCGCTTCGGTGTTGCATTGTACCCCCAACGAGATCCACATCACCTCCGGCGGAACTTATGGCAATAACCTGGCGGTGATCGGCAGCGCCCTGGCCCGTAAGCGGCTGGGTAATCGGGTGGTGCTCACCAAAGTGGAGCATCCCAGCGTTTATGCCTGCGGTGCTTATCTGGCGGAGGAAGGCTTCGAAGTGGTTTATGCGGACCCTACCGTGGAGAGTCTGGAAGAGGCCATCAATGAAAAAACCGTTACCGTTGCGGTGATGCTGGTGAATAACGAAACCGGACAGCGCTTGCCGGTAGAAGAGGTGAACCGCATTATCCGGCAAAAGGGCGCCCCGGCCCACTTCCATATCGATGGGGTGCAGGCCTTTTGTAAAATGCCAATTTCCGTCAACAGTCTCAAATGCGATACCCTGACGGTTTCCGCCCATAAGATCAAGGGTCCCAAGGGCATCGGCGCCATTTACATCAAAAAAGGCGCCCGACTGAAAAACCTCACCGTGGGCGGCCAGCAGGAAGGGGGGCTGATCCCCGGCACCTATAACAGCCCTGCTGCGGCGGGCTTTGCCGAGGCGGTAAGGCTTTATCGCAAAGAGGATCTGAAACATTTTGAAGCTCTGCAGGCCCATTTTATGGAACGGGCCAAGGAACTGCCCTTCCTGCAGATGAATTCCCCGGCGGATGGAGTGCCCTATATCCTGAATTGCTCTGTCTTGGGCTATTTGGGCGAGAATGTGCTCCATTTTCTGGAGATGAAGGAAATTTATGTATCCCAAGGCTCTGCCTGCTCTTCCAAAAAAAGCCGGAGCGAATCGGTTTTGGGGCGGCTGGGAGCTTCGGAACCCACTGTAATGGGTGCTTTGCGCATCAGCTTCGGTATTGAAAATACCGTTGAAGAAATCGATATATTGATGGACGCTTTGGCCGAAGTTCCGGCAAAAATTCAAAGAAAGTATAAGGTCGTTTAAAAAATGGAACAGATGATTTTAGCAAAATGCGGCGAGATCGTGTTGAAGGGGCTCAACCGCCACCAATTCGATCAGATGCTGATGAAAAACTTAAAGGCTTCCCTGAAGGATCTGGGGGAATTTGATCTGCAGATGGCCCAGTCCACCGTTTATATCCGCAGCCTGGATGGGGCAGATATGGACGAGGTTTATGCCCAGGTCAAGCGGGTATTTGGCTTTGCGGCTGTTTGTCGGGCTTATTGCTGCGAAAAGAATATGGAAGCCATCTCTGCCCTGGCCAAGGAATGTCTGGGGGATGCGTTGGCTGATGCTAAAACCTTTAAGGTGGAGGCCAAGCGCAGCGATAAGCGCTTCCCCCTGAACTCTCCGGAGATCAGTCGGGAGATTGGCGGCGTGATCTTAAGCCGCTTCCCCCGTCTGAAGGTGGACGTGCATCATCCGGACGTGACGGTTACCGTTGAGGTGCGGGATTTCGGCGCCTATATCCACGCCGTGCGGGAACCCGGCGCCGGCGGGATGCCCTATGGCTCCAACGGGCGGGCCTGCCTTTTGCTTTCCGGCGGAATCGATAGTCCCGTTGCGGGCTATATGATCGCCAAACGGGGCGTAAAGCTCACCGGTATTCACTTTTTCAGCCCGCCCTATACCGGCGAACGGGCCAAACAAAAAGTATTGACTTTAGCAGATATCCTGCGGAACTATTGCCCCGGGATGAAGGTGCTGGTGGTGCACTTTACTGAGGTGCAGGAAGCCATCCGGGATCATTGTGCCGAGGAATATTTCACGGTAATTATGCGACGGTTTATGATGCGGGTGGCGTATCAGTTGGCGGCCAAAACCCGCAGCGGCGCTCTGATCACCGGCGAAAGTTTGGGACAGGTGGCCAGCCAGACCATGGATGCTCTGCGGCTCACCGATGGGGTGACCGATGCATTGGTGCTGCGCCCCCTCATCGGCATGGACAAGGAGGAGATCGTTCAGATCAGCCGCAAGATCGGCACCTTTGAAACCTCCATCGAGCCCTATGAGGATTGCTGCACGGTGTTTACTCCCAAGCATCCCAAAACCAAGCCCCGGAAGTATGATATTGAGGCCGAGGAGGCTAAGCTGGATATCGAAGGCTTGGTTGCCCGGGCCGTGGAAAATGTAGAATGGATCGAGGAATAACAATGAAAAAACATCTTTTTGCGATTATTGTAACCGTATTATTGGGCGCCGGCTATTATTATGTGGCCTTGCCCGCTTTGAATATCCACAGCGGTGGGTTGCTCTTTTCCATCTGCCTGCTTTGTGTGATCTATGGCGTTTGCTGGCTGTTGGCCGATGTAAAAAATCGGGTTACGATGGTTGATCTGAAAAATTCGAAACCGGATTTGGGACTGTTCAAATATGGCACCATTAAGGTTTTGGGCATTATTATTGCCCTTTGTCTGCTGGTGGCGGTGATCGGCGGCCTGGTGGGCGCCCAGATCTTTAACGCCTCCCGTTATCGGAATCTGTTGACCGTTCAGGACGGCGATTTTACCAAGGATGTGGCCTCTATCTCCTATGACGCCATCCCTCGGCTGGATCGGGATTCTGCGGCCAAACTGGGCGACCGGAAGATGGGCGAACTTTCCGATATGGTCAGCCAGTTTTCGGTGATGGATAACTATACCCAAATCAATTATCAGGGCAGACCTGTTCGGGTAACACCCCTGGCCTATGCGGATGTGTTCAAATGGCTCTCCAATGTGAAGGAGGGGATCCCCGGCTATCTGATGATTGATATGGTTACTCAGGAGGTGGATCTGGTTCGCCTTTCCGAAGGAATGAAGTATTCCACCGCCGAGCATTTTGGGCGGAACCTGCTGCGGCACCTGCGGTTCCAATTCCCCACCAAGATCTTTGCCGATCAGACCTTTGAAGTGAACGAGGAAGGCACTCCCTATTGGATTTGCCCCACCTATCGCTACCGCATCGGTCTTTATAGCGGTCGGGACATTGAAGGTGCTGTTTTGGTCAACGCCATTACCGGCGAAAGCACCTATTTTGATGTAAGTGAGATCCCCAGCTGGGTGGATCGGGTTTATAATGCGGACCTGATCATCGAGCAATATGATTATTACGGCACCCTGGTCAACGGGTTCTGGAACTCCATTCTGGCCCAAAAGGATTGCCGGGTTACCACCGATGGCTATAATTATATGGCTCTGGGGGATGATGTTTATATGTATACCGGTGTAACCAGCGTGGCTGCCGATGAATCCAATGTGGGCTTTATTCTTTGCAACCAGCGTACCAAGGAGACCACTTTCTATCCTGTGCCCGGTGCAGAAGAATATTCCGCTATGCGCTCTGCCGAAGGCCAGGTGCAGGAGATGCGCTATAACGCCACCTTCCCGCTGCTGCTGAATGTGGCCGGAGAACCCACCTATTTCATTTCCTTGAAGGATGCCAGCGAACTGGTGAAGATGTATGCAATGGTCAACGTAAAGCAATATCAGATCGTGGTAGCGGCCACCACCGTGGAGGAATGTGAAAAGAACTATCTCCAGCGGTTGAATAGCGCCGGCATTAAGGAAGAGGATCCTTCCGCCAATGCGGTGGTAAATGTGGAAGGTGTGATTGCCACGATACGCTCCGCAGTGGTAGACGGCAACAGCTGTTATTACTACACCCTGGAGGGGAATCCACAGGTTTATTCTTTGAGCGTGGCCACCGATGAGCGGGCGGTGATCCTGAATGTGGGAGATGCAGTTGTTTTCCAAGTGCAAGCAGAAGCCACCGGCGAGATCATTCCGGTGAAAAAATTAGAACGAAAATAAGCGGACGACCTTTGTAAGGAAGAAATGAAATGGCGGAGCAGAAAAAATCTGCTCCGCCAAAATATTTTTAAAAAAGGCTTGACTTTTTAAAACGGATGGTATATACTAATATGCGTCGCAGAAATGCGGGTGTAGCTCATCTGGTAGAGCGCAACCTTGCCAAGGTTGAGGTAGCGAGTTCGAGCCTCGTCACCCGCTCCAAAAAATCTCGTTCTTCGGAACGAGATTTTTTTATCTATTGCGAAAGTAATGGCATATCATCACGCAGAAGGCGTGTATCAGAAAAAATTTCGCAATAATGATATGTAATGCCGGGTCATTGAGGATATACAAGGGCCGCGCCATTGATATTCGCAAACTTTTTTGAAAAAAACCTTGACAATTCAATTTTAATAGTATATACTAATATGCGTCGCAGAAATGCGGGTGTAGCTCATCTGGTAGAGCGCAACCTTGCCAAGGTTGAGGTAGCGAGTT
>JAZOXD010000202.1:0-23705 GCA_045659565.1 Eubacteriales bacterium
CCTCTCTCTACCCACAAACGCGCCACAGTTCCACCAACATCTCCCCCTCTTTCTTTATATGATTCCACGTCCCCCTTGTCAGGGGAGGTGGCTGCGGCAAAGCCGCAGACGGAGGGGTAGTTATGATTTCGTCCACTTAGGCTCGGTGGGCAATAGGGTTTCGAAATAGGCGATCTTTTCGGCCTCCATGCCATCGGCATAGGTGCCCTTCAGGAAGGCATCCATGGCTGCGCCGAATTCGGCCCAGCTTTTAGCCTCTTGATCGGGGCAGATGGGATAGAAAAGGGCGCCGTTATCGTGGGCGGCCTTCAGGTCGCCGGGGGCGTCGCCGATCATCAGCACATGGCCGGCGGGGTATTGATCCTTCAAAGAGGCGATGATCTCCTTTTTAGAGCCACTCTCCTGGCCCTTCACAGCGGAAACCAGCTCCAAAAGTCCATGCTCGCCCCATTCCCGCTCCAGGGCCAACTGCTGGGTGGCGGAAACGATGACGATATCGGCATATTCGCTGAGTTTTTCCAAGGATTCCCGCACATAGGGGAAGGGCGGCACATTCCGCACCAATTCGCCCACCCGCTCATTCACGTTCACCGACCAATCCAGGGTGGTTTTGATCTCGGCGGATTCGGGATGCTCCTTCAGATATTCCTCCAGCCCGGCGTTGCTCAAGGGCTTGCCGGCAGCCACATACTCCCGCAGTTCCTTCATTGCGGGAGGGGTGAAATTCCGTTCCTTGACCTCGGCCCGCTCTTCCAGCACCTCCAGAGCCTTCAGCAAAGAGAGGATCCGATGAATGCCCCGGTAGCAGGAATAGAGATTGGCAAAATCCCAGGCATCCCGGGCATATTTGGAAACGGCCTGCAGATTGAAATAGTTGATATAGGCAGGACAGAAGCATTCCTTATGCTTCACCTCCATGGTATCAAACACGCAGCCGTCGGAATCAATACAGACTAAAAAAGGTTTGTTCATTCTGTTTCACCTTACCACAAATATTTTTCAAAAGCCTTGGCCAGACCATCCTCGGTGTTGAGATCGGTTACATCATCGGCGGCGGCCTTGATATTATCGGGGGCGTTGCCCATGGCGATGCCCACGCCGCAGGCCTTGATGATCTCCAGATCGCTGCTGCTATCACCGATGGCCAGGGTCTCTTCATAAGAGATGCCCAGTTCCTTCAGCACCACATCCACCGCCTTCAGCTTATCCAGGCCCTTATGTAAAAATTCCAGATTGGGGCCGGCGCCGGGGCGGGTATGACCGATACAACCGGTGGCGGTAACTTGATCGTAAATTTCCTGTTGCATTTCTTCGGGAATGCCGTAAATATTCATTTTTTCCAGCCCGATGTTATGCTCCCGGAAATAGGCAGAGGGCTTTTCCACAGCGGTGTGGCAATTATCCCGCACATACCAAACGTGGTGAACGGGAACCAAATTCATATCAAAAGGCTCGGTAACGCTCTTTTCAAAATAGATGGTGGCATCGGCGGCAACCTCGTTATAAAGGCCCTTGCCCTCCAGCATTTCCATCAGCTGAGCGCCTTCCTCGGCGGGGATCAGATCCTCATAAATGCTCTTGCCGGTATCCCGATCGTAAACCCGGGCACCGTGGCTGGTGATAAAATAGCGCAGGCCCTGCTGGGTGAGCAATTGGGGCGGCATCATATCAAACACACGGCCGGTGCAGGGAATCACCTTGATGCCCAACTCGATGGCCTTTTGCACGGCGGCCATATTTTTCATAGAAACAGCCACTTGGCTGGTCCCCAGAAGGGTGCCGTCCATATCCATTAAAACTGCGCGAATCTTTTTCATCTTCTTTGTTCTCCTCTTTTTATTTATGGTCTTATTATACATCAAATTGCTATTGCCTGTCAATTCAAATTCCGTTATACTATTATATGCAGAGGCGTCCAGCTTATCGCCCATCAGTGTCTGCAACTGATCCGGTTCCCGGATCAGCAGTTCCTTTTGGGGCTTTTTCAGCTGCTTCAGTCGATACTCCAGCCGGGAGGCCGACTCCCGCCCTTCTGTTTGCCAAAGGCGCTCCACCTTTTCCGCCGGGTGAGAACGGGTGAACTTGGCCCCCTTGGAACCCTTTTCAAAATGCTCCCGGAACCGCCGGGCGGGGTCCTTGGTGATCCCGGTATACAAAATGCCGCCCCTGCAACGGAGCAGATAAGTATAATATAAATCTTTCATAGAAAATATTTTAACATTTTTTTGCAAAAATGCAACATTTTAATCCTTTCATTCGTTTTATAAAAAAGAGGGGGTGAAGTTTTGAATAAATACCTCTACCCCGCCGCCCACGGGGCGGTGGATTTTGCCTGCGCTTTACTGATCTTTCGGTTTTTTCGGGGCTGCCCCGATTACGGAGCGGTATTGCTCCTTTATAATTTCTGCGCCTTTGCGCTACAGATGCCTTTAGGGCTCTTGGCCGATAAATGGAACCGCAACCACCGGTTCGCCGGGGGCGGAATGATTTTGATCGGCCTGAGCTTTTTATTGGTTGAATTCCCCCTGGCCGGCTCGGTTCTGGCGGGGATGGGCAACGCCGCCTTTCATTTAGGGGGCGGACTGGAAGCCATGAACGAAGGTCCCAAGGCCGGGCCCTTGGGGCGGTTTGTGGCGCCGGGGGCTCTGGGCCTTTTCCTGGGCACCCTTTACGGCAAGGGGACCTTCTCCTACGTTTGGGCGCCCCTGCTGATGCTGCTTTGGGGCCTTTGGTTCTTCACCCGGACCAAGCCCTGCCACAATGCATCCCCCGCCTTGCCTGCCCGCTTCCCGGTGTTGCTGGGGCTGTTTGCGGTGGTGGTGTTACGATCCTACTTGGGCTTTTCCTTCCAATTTGGTTGGAATACCGCCCTTTGGAGCGGGCTTGTCCTGACCTTGGCCACGGTTTTCGGCAAATTTTGCGGCGGCTACATACTGGATCGCTTCGGCTGGCGCAACACGGTTTTGTTTACCATGATCCCGGCGGCGGTTTGCCTGGTTTTGGGCGAAATTTTTCCGCTGGGGCTTTTGGGGATGCTTTTATTCCAAACCACCATGCCCCTGACCCTTTGGGGCGCCGCCCGGCTTTGCCCCGGCTTAAAGGGCTTTGCCTTTGGGCTTTTGACCTTTGCTTTATTTTTGGGCTTTCTGCCTGTTTTCTTCCAATGGCCCCTGCCCCAAAGCCCCTGGATCTGGGGATTGGGCGCCTTGGCATCGGGAGCCTTGCTCCTGCCCTATGGAAGGGGGCTTGAACTGTGACGCTTTTGCTCTCTTTGGGGTTATCTTTAATGTTAACAGAATTTTTCGAGTTGCTTTTGGCCTTGCTTTTTAAAAAGCGGGGCCGGGATCTGGCGGTGGTGGCTCTGGCCAATCTTTTGACCAACCCGCCCCTGGTCTTCCTTTGGCAACTTTCCGGCAAAAACCTTTGGCTTTTGCTGGCCATGGAAGGGCTGGTCGTTTTGATCGAGGGCTTTTGTTACCAAAAATGCACCAATTTCAAACGTCCCTTCCTCTTTGCTTTGGTTTGCAATTTGATTTCATTTTTGATAGGAGAATTACTATGAAACGATTACTTGCTATCTTATTGATCGCCCTGACCCTTGCCCTGCCCGCGGCGGCAGATATTGCCTATGAGCCCCCGGTGACGGATTTTTACGCAGCGGTATCAGAAAAGGTGGCCCGAATCGAGCGCCATTACTTAGCCAATGCGGAGGCCGGCTACGTGGCAATGCGGGAAAAACCCGACGGCAACGTTTTGTCCTATTATAAAAATGGTGAGCAACTCTTCGTTTACGGCAGCTATACCTCCGAGGGTGTTCTTTGGGGCTATATCGCCCGGGATCAAAAGGGCGAGCTGGAAACCCCGGGCTGGATCAAGCTGGAGGAATTGAGCCTGCTTTATACTCAGGTTGAATTCCGGCAGGAGCACGCCGGCGAGCAACTGAAAACCGATCTTTCCGCCTTTGAATGGCCGGCAGAAACGGAATATGTTTATATTTTTGAATATCCCGGCTGCGGCGAAGCGAAACGGAAATATGAGCTGGGCGGCAAGGACCACACCCAAATGGGCAACGCTCTTTCCTTCCATTGGAAGGATGAACAGGGGCGGCAATGGGCCTATATCGGCTACTATATGGGCCAGCACTACGGCTTTATCTGTCTGGATGATCCCCAAAACCCTGCCCCCTTTGCCGAAACCACACCCAATAAATTGGTGGGAGATGTGTCCCTTTACCCCGCCAAGGAGGTTCCCGGCACCGTCGAGGCCGAATCTATCCCCAAAGGGAGTTTAAAGCCCTTGGCCGGTGGATTGGTGGCTGCGGCTGTTGGCATCGCCATCGGCTTACTGCTGGCGATCTTTTACGGCAAGAAGAAAGAAGACCGCAGATGACCCGAAGAAAGAAAACGCTCCTGATTCTTGCGGTCAGCCTGGGCGGGGTGCTCCTCCTGGTGCTGATCTGCGCCGCCCTGCTGCTGGCTGACCACTATAACCTGCTCCCCCGGAAATATTATACCGGCGCGGATTTTGGGGTGCAGCCCCTTTTGAGCGGCTGTGATTTCAATGGCAACGACCGGGACGATTACGCCGACCTGGTGTTGGGGGCCCGGAAGGATGCACAAAAGAGGCCTCGTTACGACGGCTCTTATCAGGCGGGCGGCTATCCCCCGGAGAATGTTGGCGTTTGCACCGACGTGGTGTGGCGGGCCTTTCGGGAAGCAGGCTATTCCCTGAAGGAGATGGTCAGCAAGGATATTGCCGCCCGCCCCCAAGCCTACAATGTCGAGACACCGGACGGCAACATCGATTTTCGCCGAGTGCCCAATTTAGAAATCTTTTTTCAAAAATACGGCCAAAGCCTCACCACTGACGAGAATAAGATCCACGAATGGCAGCCCGGGGATATCGTGATCTTCGGCCACGGGCTCCATATCGGCATCGTCTCCGACCGGCGGGACAAAGAGGGCAAGCCCTACATCATCCATAACGGCGGCCAGCCCAATCGGGAGGAAAATTACTTAAAGCGGGACGACCCCACCGGCCATTATCGCTTTAAACCCCAATCGGTGCCGGCGGAAATTTTAAGCGAATGGACGTAAAAAAGGGACCGACCGCAGAAAAAGGGACTGCGCATTGAGAATTTTAAATCTTTTGTTCACTTACCGGATGTAGCCGGCAAAAGAATAGGGTTCTTTGACATACTGAAAAAGCCGACGGCATTGCCGTCGGCTTTTTGAGTTTGATTGTTCGCCCTACCTCTTGGTTTAGTATTCAATAATCTTTTGCGGAATCGGTTCATCTTTCTTATAAAACTCACCGCCCGTTAAACAAATACGGTTCCCGTTCCGCAGATACGAATATAGGTTATGCGGCCGAATTTGATCCCCGACCGTAAAGGAAAAACCGCAATTAATTTCAATTATTGTATCGGGATCTTCCAAAAGAGAGGCAATATAAAGCGCGTCTTCCCCTTCGCTTCCCAAATATTGAGCTTTGATTTCCATAAGAGAATCTTCTTCCCAATACGGACCATCATCCATTACGTAAAAATAATACTCTTCTGAATACGATAAAATATCCGGATTTATTAACTCTTCCATTACCTTCCGTCCGGATTCACTCATTTTATAATATTCTTCAAGATATTTTACCATTCCATGCTTCATAGAAACTGCACATTCCACCGTTCTTCGATCATCACTCGGTGCTTCTGCTAAATATAGTGAATATTCCCATTCTGCTTCGATCTTACTTTCGGGAGACAGTGTCAAAAGCACTTCATCAATCACTTTTTGAGCATAAGATTCGTCAAAAACGGCATTTGTTTCACCACTGACAGTTAATGTTTCACATTTAAATTTTTTCAAATTCCGCTCAATACCGAATCCTGTTTCAACCTCCATTGACTTGCAGGCAGTTAAGCAAATAAGCAAAACCATCCATATACAAACCAATTTTCCGCACGTCCGTTTCCTTTGCAGATCAAACGGGGCTGTATGTCCACATTTCATAACTAATCTCCTCGGAAGTGTCAGCATAGTGTATCAGCATATCCCAACAGATATATTTTTTCCCATCATATTCCGGATCAGTTTCTAAGTTCTAAGAGAGGATTCGTCCAATGGAAGCGCAATCGCTGCCGATATGATTTTTCAAAATAATCATCTGTCTTTTTCACCTCCAAATCATTCAAAGTTATTTTATTCTATGCCACTTTGAAACTTACTCCGTCAGATTCATAATTATCATAGCAAAATTTTTTCTTTTTTCTATTCGTAGAAAAAACAAAAATCAAAATATTTTTTGTACAACTATACAAAGCCATAAAAGATATCTAAAAAACAGTTGTCTTTCGCTTCATCTTCTGATATAATGATAGATAGAGAGTTAAAAACGCCGCCTGCGATCGCAGTCGGCGTTTGGTTTTATTAGATTTTTCCCTTCTTCTTAAGCAGGGTGCTGATCTTGGTGTGGGGATCCAGCAAACCGCTGATGGAAGCATCGTGGTTCAGGGTATCGGTGATGTACGCAATATACTTGGAAAGATCCACGGAGCAATACCAGGGGCGGTTCTTCAGTTCATCGGGGGTATAGATACCGTTGGTGGTGAAGACCTTGCTGATGAGGCCCTGTTCATAGGCTTTATCAAAATGATCCAGCCCTTCGCAGAACAGGCCGAAGGTGGTGCAAACGTAAACGTTGCGGGCGTTGCGGGCCTTGAGCTTTTCGGCCAGATCCAGAACGCTATCGCCGGAGGAGATCATATCGTCCACGATCAACAGATCCTTGCCGTCCACGTCGGCACCCAGATATTCGTGGGCAACGATGGGGTTCCGGCCGTTCACGATGGTGGAATAATCCCGGCGCTTATAGAACATACCCAAATCTACGCCCAAAACGGAGGAGAAATAGATGCCCCGAGCCATGGCGCCTTCATCGGGGCTGATGATCATCAGCTTATCCTTATTGATCTCGATATCGGGAACGTTGTTTACCAAAGCCTTGATCATTTGATAGGTAGGCATTACGTTATCGAAGCCGTGGATGGGGATCGCATTTTGTACCCGGGGATCGTGGGCATCGAAGGTGATGATATTGCTAACGCCCAAGGATACCAGTTCCTGCAGAGCGCTGGCGCAGTCCAAAGATTCCCGGCTGCTTCTTCTATGCTGGCGGCCTTCATAGAGCATAGGCATAATCACGTTGATCCGCTTTGCCTTCCGCTCGGCGGCGGCAATGATCCGCTTCAGATCAGCATAATGATCATCGGGGCTCATGGGCACCTTACGGCCATACATCTTATACTCAATGCCATAGTTGAAGCAATCGGTGATGATATAAAGGTCCTTACCCCGCACCGATTCCCGGATCAAACCCTTGGCTTCGCCGCTGCCAAAACGGGGGCAGGCAACCTCGATCAGGTAGCTTTCCCGCTCATAGCCCAGATAAGAAGCACTATCCTTATGCTCGTTTTCCCGCTCCTTGCGCCAATTCACCAGATAGTAATCAATCCGTTTGGCAATTTCCTCGCAGCCGGGCATTGCGATCAGGCCCAGAGGGCCCACAGGGGTGTTCACCAGATTCTCTAAATAATCCGCCATTTTCCAACATCCTCCGTTATTTTTAATGAAGTGTTTTTCCAACACTTATATTTTACTATAAAACCTACCTATTGTTCAACCCTATTTTTAAAATTGTCGAAAAAGATAAAAGAGGGCCGATTTCCACAGAACATTTTGACATTCTATAAGAAATTGCCCGGCCTCCTTTTGGAAGCCGGGCAATTTTATGGTTATTTTAGAAAATCTTCGTTCAAATTCAGCTTGAAATCTTTGGCGATGGCGCGGAAGTCATCTGCGGTGATGGTTTGTTGCACGGGCAGACCGCTACTTAAAACCTTCATACGGATTTCGGCGGCCTTTTCCACGGTGTGCATCAGGCCGAAGGTGATGTCAAAATCGGGGCCGGCGCAGAAGAGGCCGTGATGGGCCCAGATGGCAACGTCGTATTTTTTCATCAGTTCGGAAGTGGCCATTGCGATATCAGCGCCGCCGGGCACCATCCAGGGTACAACGCCCACCCCTTCGGGGAAGATTACGGGGCATTCGGTCATACTTTCCCACAGGGCCAGGGTGAAATCTTTATCGGTCATAGGCAGAACAAAGGTCAGGGCGATCAGATTGGCGGGGTGTGCGTGGTAAATAACCCGATAAGAGGGATCCTTGGCCACCTTCACGGAATGGTTCATTACGTGGCTGGGGAATTCGCTGGTGGGGCGGCCGCCGTTCACCAAGCCCCAAACCACCTGGTAAGCATCGCCCTGATCGTTCAGGCGGGCAATACACAGGCTATCGGCAGGATCCAGATCCACGTTGCGGAAGAATTTGCCGCTGCCCGTAGCAATGAAATATTCCCCTGCCAGATTGGCGGCGGTAACACCCAGGTCAACCCAGGGGGCGTCGAAATTAAAAGCGGATTCCGCTTCCTTCACTTCTTCGGCCTTCATTCTGTAGGTCAGGTTCCCGCCGTTGCGTTCGTGGAACTTCCAATCCCAGCCGTCACGGGCCATACGGATATAGCGTTTCATAAAATCCAATTCAGTTACGTTTACCATTGTTATCAACCTCTCTTACTCAATACTTCGTTTTCATAGGATTCCACCACGGCCAACCAGTTGTGTTCGGTGGGAACCCCTTCTTTTTCACAATAAGCATCCCAAACGTCGCCGAAGGGGGCGGTTTTCAGGGCTTCACGGCAGGCCATCAGACGGGTGAACTTACCTTCGTCCTGATATTTTTTCAGTTCGGCGGCGGGTTCCACCAAAGCGGCCAACAGGGCCTTTTGCATATTGCGGGTGCCCACCACCCAGGCGGCGATGCGGTTAATGGAGGCATCGAAATAATCCAAAGCGATCTTCACTTTGCCAAGGCCATTGCACCGAACGATCTCACGGGCGATTTCCCGCAGTTCATCATCCAGAAGAACCACGTGGTCGCTATCCCAGCGTACCGGGCGGGAAACGTGCAGGGGCAGTTTATCATAAAAGGCCAGCAAGGCGGGGATCTTGTCGCTCACCACCTCGGTGGGATGATAATGCCCGTTATCCAAAAGGTTATACACCCCGGGATGGGTGGCCGCATAAGTCAGATAAAATTCAGAAGAACCCACGGTATAGGATTCCACGCCGATGCCGAACACCTTGCTTTCCACGCAATCCACCACGCCGGGCAGCTTTTCGGCAAAGATCCGGTCCAAACTATCCTTCAGGCGCATCCGGGGGCCCAGCCGATCGGCGGGAATATCCTTATAACCATCGGGAATCCAGCTGTTGCAAACGCATTCGCCCCCCAATTCAGCAGCGAAATAAGCGGCGATCTTGCGGCAGGCAATGCCATGACGGATCCAGAAGGCCCGAATCTCTTCATCGGGGTGGCTCAAGGTCAGGCCATCAGCGGCCTTAGGATGGCTGAAATAGGTGGGGTTGAAATCCAGCCCCAGGCCACGTTCCTTGGCAAATTCCACCCATTTGGCAAAATGCTTGGGCTCCAACTGATCCCGATCGACCTTTTCGCCATCAAAAATCGCGTAGCAGGCGTGGAGATTGATGCGCTTTTTGCCGGGGATGAGTTTCAAAGCCACATCCAGATCGGCCATCAGCTCTTCAGGGGTACGGGCCTTTCCGGGATAGTTACCGGTGGTCTGAATACCGCCGGTAAGGCCGCCATCGGTATTTTCAAAGCCGGTCACATCGTCTCCTTGCCAGCAATGGATGCTGATAGGTACGTCTTTTAAAATTTCCATCGCCTCATCGGTGTTCACACCCAAGCCAAGGTATTGTTCTTTTGCAGAAGAATAACGTTCCATCACGGTCTCCTTTACATTTTTAATCTAAGTCCATTTTAAATTCTATGGAAAAAGTTGCAATGTTTTTAAAGAAACAAAACAAATTCACCCACCATATATTAAAAATCACCCTATAAAGTAATCGCCTTTTCCAAGCTGAAGCTATAGATGATCTTGCGGGCGACCTTCAGGCCCTTCATCCGTTTGAGGGCTTCCTCATAAAGTTCCATTTGCACCCGATAACGGCGGATCAACTCCTCGGGACGTTCCACCCGATCGGTCTTATAATCCAACACCACCGCTTCCCCATCCTTGACCCAATAGCAGTCCAGCACACCCTGTATCAGAATTTCCCCTTCCGCATCGGGGCCGAAAATCTCTTTGGCCTCCATGGGAAAGAGGAAGCGTTCCTCTTTGCTATAGGAATCGGCAGACAACAGATCCCGGAACACCTCGCTTTGGGTAAAGCGGCGGATCTTTTCGACCGGAATCAGGTTTCGCTGGTCGGCGGTAATGAAATGCAGGGCCGCCAGCCGATCCAGTTCCTTTTGCGGATCCTTGCTCAAGACTTCAAAATCGCTGAACTGCAAAGCCTGATGCAGGGCATTGCCCACTTCATTTCCTCGGGCCCGGAATTGGGAGGCAAAGCGGGGCTGTTGCATCCGCACCCGTTCCTCCAACAGACCTTCGGCCTGGGGATCGGCTTCCCGCATTCCCTTTAGCTCCGAAACAGAAAGCTTGGCCGGCAGGCCCAGCCCCTTCTGATGGGGATATTGCCAGCCCAACCGTTCCCAAAAAGCCTTGGAATCAAAAGCGGGGGGTTGGGTGGCTTGCTCTGTCTTTTCCGCTCCGCCGGCTTCGGTTCCCGGTTGAACATAAGTAATGCCCAAGGAAGGCAGATCCATCCCCGGTTCGGGGATGCGGAACCGGGCCCGCAAAGGTTGTCCTTCTGCTGCATAGGCCAACAAATCCACCAGCCAATGGGAATAGGATGGGCTGAGGCCTTTCAACAGCCAACGGGGAAGCACACCCCGGAAGGGAATCCCTTCCCGCAGCCATTTTTCCACCGTCTTTTCCGGTTGACGCAGGATCAAAATATTCTTGCTGACCGCCCGGGTCAGCCCCACATAAAGAACCCGTTCTTCCTCGCCCACGCTATCGGCAACAATCTGGTCTGCCAGCACCGCCCGGGGCAAGGATTCGCAACGGTAAAAAAGTTCCGGTGCATGATGTTCCAACGCCGCACCATAGCGAGAATGGAGCAGGATTGGCTGATCCAGATCCCGGTCCCGAATCGCCCGATCGGGGTCCCCCATAATACAAATGGGATATTCCAACCCCTTGGACTTGTGGATGCTCATAATGCGAACGCTGTTATTGGCGCCTTCCAATCGGGCGCCGGTCTGGGTTTTGTTTTCGCTGATCCGCAGATGCTCCACAAAGGCATATAAACCCCGATAGCCCTCTTTTTCAAAAATTCGGGCATCCTCGGCCAAAAGCTCCAGATTGGCAATTTTTTCGGCCCCGCCGGGCTCCCCGGCATAGCGGGCAAAAATGCCTGTTTCCCGATAAATACGGTTCAAAAGATCATAAACATAAAGCTCGCCTGCCTGATCCCGGAAGGCTTCGATCCGGTCCACGATCTGTTGAATACGGGGATTTTCCACAGCGGCCTTCAGGTTTTCGTAAAGGGGCTGTTTTTTTACCCGCAGCGCCGCCAGTTCCCCTACCGTAAAGCCAAAGAAAGGGCTATAAAGCAAAGAAACCAGCGCAATATCGTCATAGGGGTTATTCAGCACCAACAAATAGGCCAGCAGATCCTGTACCTCCGGCAGATCAAAAAACTTTTCGCCGGGGTTCTGGTTCGTCACCGGAATGTTCAACCGACGAAGCTCCCGCTCAAACACATCCGCCTTATTTTTGGTGGTACGCAATAAAACAGCAAAATCCCCATAGGTAACGGGGCGCTCTGTTTCGTCCGGCAAAAGGACCTTTTCCTTCCGCGCCACCATATCCCGGATCAGACGGGCGGTATATCGGGCCCGTTGCAAATTTCCGTCCACAAGGCGGTCCTGCTCATCCCGTTCCGGTAAAATCCAATGGAGCTCGTTGCCGTCTGTATCGGGTTGCAAAAACTTGCGCCCATTTTCCAGCCGTTCCCGCGCATCGTAGGTCACGCCCCCCAATTCGGGACTCATAATTCCTTCAAATACCCGGTTACAGAATCGCAAAACTCCGGGATGGGAACGGAAATTGGAAGTCAGTTCCAACACGGTGGGGTCGGTTAATTTTTCGGTGGTAAAGGGGACAGACTGCCGCCGTTTTTCATCAAACAGGGTGGGCTCTGCACCCCGGAATCGATAGATGCTTTGCTTCAGGTCCCCCACCATAAACAGGTTGGCGCCATCCCGGGAAAGGGCCCGGAAGATCAGGTCCTGGGTCAGGTTGGTGTCCTGGAATTCATCCACTACGATTTCGTCAAAATCCTGCCGCAGTTCCAAAGCCAGTTGGGTGGGGATGGGATGGTCCGGAGTACCGGCAGGGTCGATCAACAACTGAACGGTTAATTGCTCCATATCCCCATAGGTGATCCAGCCGTTGCGGCGTCGTTCCCGTGCCAGCCGTCTTTTCAGCCGGTTGCACAGTTCAAAATAGGTTTTCAGCAGGGCGCCCTGCTGCTCGATACGCTCCAGTTCCTCTTTTTCTGTCAACAGAAAACTGCCGGCAAAGGCAGCAAAGTGCTTTTTAAAATCATCACGCACCTTATTGAAGGAAGCCTTTTCATCCGGATCCTGGTTCTTTTCGGTCAGTTTATTCCAGGAAAGGGTTGCAAAGGAGATGCTCGCCACCCCCTGCCGCCAAGTTTCATAATCCCGGCTTTCCAATGCGGGGAGCAAAACGTCCAAGGCGCGCCGCTCTTCCTCCACAAAACCAATAAACAGCGGGAAAGCGGAAAGATAGGCGGACGCCCGGGCCTTCGCCAAAACCGCATCGTATTCGGCCAGCAGTTCTCCCAGGCGGTCCTTCATATAACAATACAAGCCGTCCTCATTAAAACAGGCAAAAAGCCCCCGGTCCCCACGATCATAAGGCGCCAGCACCTTTTGAATATAGTGATCTGCCAAAGGCAGGTCTTCCAAAAACTTCAAGCCCCGAAGCAAAACGCCTTTCAATTCATCATCGTTCCGACCGGACGCATAGCAATCCAACAGCCGCTGTTCCCGAGAGGTGGGGGATTGATAAAGTTCCTCCAGCAAAGCCTCCACCCCTTGAAGCGCCTGCTCCTCCTGCCGGGATTCTTCCATCAGCCGACAACGAGGATCCAGATCCAGATCCTCAAAATGGCGAGTGATCAAATCCAGACAGATGCTGTGCACCGTTCCGATGCGGGCAGAATCCACCAAGGCGCTTTGGCGCAACAAATGGTCACTACCCCCTTCTTCCCGGATCTTTTGTTCCAAGGCGCGCTTAATCTTTTGCCGCATTTCTTCAGCGGCAGCGGAGGTAAAGGTCATGATCATCATCCGATCAATCTCGCCCCCCTGCTCGCTGATATGGCGCAGGACCCGCTCTACCAATACGGCGGTTTTCCCGCTGCCCGCGGCGGCGGAAACCAGAAGGGCATTGCCACGGCTATTGATGGCATTTTCTTGTTGTTGGGTAAATTGGATGCTCATCCCTCCTGCTCCTTTCTCCAGCCATAGGGCTCTTTATTATAGATCCGTTCCGGATCGGTTTCGCTGTTATGGTGACAAATTTTGCGGAAGTTACAATAAGAACAAGGGTCACTTTCCCCTTTCAGGGGCACCGCTTGGGTATTTCCGCCCAAGATGCCTTCGGCGGTCTCTTTGATCACCGTTTCCATATGGTCCGCCATTTCCTGCATCAGTTCCGGCTCATAGGCCTTGCAATTGGCGTGAAGCTCGCCGGAGTTTTTATAACGAAGTTGGAAATAGCGGCTTCCGCCGGCGGAATCCAGCCCCTGCAACACCACAGGATCTTTGCTGACGGGGCCACCCCGCTTATAAAACTCCCGAATCCGGTCCGGAAGGTCCTCCGGTTGAACCGGCCCGGTGAAGGAGGGCTGGTGGGCTTCCATATAACAAGCCAGCCCGGGTTTGGCGTTTTTCCACTTTCCGCTGTTCAAAACACCGTAAAGATAAATAGGCAGCTGTACCCCATCCCGATTGGTAATGCCCTGCATCCGGAATTCCTGATTACCGGTTTTATAGTCGGTAACCTTCAGGTAGGTGGCCTCCGGCGTTTCGTAGGCATCCACCCGGTCCACGGAGCCGATCAACTGAACCCGCCGTCCCCCATTCAGAGGCAGTTCGGTTTTATTCAACTGAAACTCCGCCGCCACAGGGCGATAGCGCCCTTCCTTCCATTCCCCCAGCACATTCTCGGCCACCCGGCAAAGCAAGCCGGTCATCCGATCAAACAAGGCCCGGAACCGGGGTGTTTCCTCCAGATCTTTCAACTGGTTTTTCAGATAATCCCGAGCGATTTCTTCTCCAAACTGTTTAATTTTATCCGGAGTATACTCATCGTAATTATAATCTTCGTCAATAATCCGGTTGGTAAGCACCTCCATCCCATGGTGAACAAAGGTACCGATATTATTTTTATCAAAGGTCACCGGGCGAATGGGTTCCAGCCCCATGGTCTTTCCCATAAAATATTGGAACGGGCACTTTTGGTACAGCCCGATCTGACTATAACTGAGCCGCAGTTTGTCCCCGAAGATCCGGCGGATCACCTCTTCGGGCAGTTGGTCGTCCGCCGCCACCGGAGCAGGCAAGGTCTCGCCCAATTCCGCCAGGATCGTTTTCTGCAGCCGGGGCTCCCAACTCATCAGTTCCCGGGCGCCCCCACGGGTCACCGCAAAATCATACCACTTCAGATCATTTCTGCGCAACAGGGGCGGATCGATCAGATCCTTCAGCCGTTGGATATAGGAAGAAGCCAGCTTGGGGGACCCATCTGCTTCAAAGGCGCTGTAGCTGAAGGTCAACCCGCCGGGAGCAGAAAACAAAGCGCTGTATAACCGATGCCGACCCTGCAAAATATTTTGTTGCAGCGTGGCATTGCAGGGCAACTGATATTCGTTAAACAGCCGCCGTTCCCGTTCGCTGATCAGGCCGCTGTCTGCCACCGGCATGGGCAAAACACCTTGATTAGCGCCCACCACATACAGTTCCCGGATATCCTCCAGCCGGGAATGGGCCACAGAGCCCAGTGTTACTGCATCGGTGGTGGGAGGCGCCACATTCAGAGCCAGTTCTTCCCCGCAAAGGCCCACCAGTTCTTCCATTGCATACAAAGAGATCGACTGATCCCCGAACACGCTGTAAATATCGTCCAGAATATCCATCATCGCACTATAGATCTGTTGATATTCCCGGCTTCGTCGCCGCAAAGCCGCCCCCTCCAGAGGGCTTTGGGTGGTTTGCTTCAAGATTTGCTCTGCCCGTTCGGTCATCTGCTCTTCCACCCGAAAGGCCTGTAGCAATTCGTAAATAGCCGTGGCCAGCGCCTTGCCGGTACCCGGCGCACAAGCGTCCTTAAAAGCCATCAACGGCAGGCGGATACGATTGCGCAAAGCGTTCAACTCTGCCAACAGTTCTTCATCCTCCGGGCGGATCCGATCCATCCCACGGGGATTTTGCGTCCAATCGGCCTCCCGGACCCAGCGTTCCCCGCTGATCTGCCAAACAGCAGTGTAATTTTCTACCCGACTGATCAAATCACGATCCTCGTTACAAAGGCCGGTTTTCAAAAGGGCCAGCACATCTTCCCGCAGGAAGTAACGTTCCGGACTGATCATCCGCAAAGCACTTTGCACAAAAGCAAACAAGGGCTTGCTCAAAGAAGGCCGCCCTTCGTCCACAAACAAGGGCACCCCGTATTTTTCAAACACACTTTCCGCCACCGGTCCGTAGGTTTCCAAAGAACCGGCAATCAGGGCGAAATCCCGATAGCGAAGACCGTCCTCCCGCACTTTACGGGCAATGTCCACCGCCACCATTCCCAGTTCTTCCCGGATGTTTCGCCCTTCCAGAATACGGATATGCTCCACCGCAGGGGCCACGACGTCCGGTTTTTGCTCGGCCATAAACCATTGCTCCAAAAAGGCCAAATCGGGCGGCAAATTCCGTTTGGAGGGGCCGGAAAGTTCTTTTACCTCAAAGGCAACGGAAGCCTCCTCCGCCGCTTTTTGCAGCCACCAAAGTTCTTTTTTGGCAGGTTCAAAGCAAAGCGCCGGATCCTTGGGATCCATCAGCAAGGTTCCGAACACCCGGGGACTTTGGGCAAAAAGCACCTTTAAAAGTTCCCGCTGGGCGCCGGTGAAGCCGAAAAATCCGTCGATTACCACCGGATAATCCTTAAAGAAGTTCTGCTCCCGAGCCAGCTCTGTGGCCGCCCGCAGATCCTCGCCGGCGGACCGCTGATCCTCGTTCAGGGCAGCCTGAAAAGCTCCGTACAGCATAAACAGATCCTGATATTTCAGCACCCAATCCGGGCGCTTTTTTTCTTCCAGAACCGGAAGCACCGCCTCCTGCTGCAAACCGGACAGGGACAACTCCGAAAAAGCGTCGGCCAACCGAGAAACAAAGCCCATACTCACCCGGGCATTTTTATAATATTGAAGTTTAGAGCGATTTTCCTGCAGGATTCGATAGATCAAAGCCGTTTGACGGGGCTTGCTCATGTAGGTACCCGCCACGCCGCCAAACCGCCGGAAGATCACGTTGCAAAGCCGCCGAAAGGAAACAACCTCTATGCCTTGCAGGCCCCTGCGGCCCAACTGCCGCTCCAGAGCCATGGAGCTTTGCTCCGGCACCAAAAAATAAACCTGCGGATATTCCGCCGCCCATTGTTCAGCCTGCCGGATAGATTCGGTTGTCTTGCCCGCGCCGCTGCGCCCCACGTTCCAGGTGATCATCGGTTTTCCTCCAATTTTTTTACTACTTCCATTATATAAAAAAACTGCGTATTTAGCAATACGCAGTTTTTTCAGACTGCCAAAAAAGGCACCGCCGTAGGAAAAATGAAAATGTATGCTCCGCAAAAGCGCCCTTTGCCTAAAAGGGGGAAGGCCACGCCCGGTATGGTGAGGGGATCGATCAAAAGAAAAAATGCGACCGAAGCCGCATTTTTATTAAATGTTCCTACTTTCCTCCAAAACGCCCTCTCGCCCTGTCAAACGAAAGAAAATCCGCTCCATTCTTTCTTTTTCCTTCAAGCCCCAACAAAACTTGGTTTTGCCGGGGCCCCCGCTGATACAGCTTCGGGCCGTTTTGACAAAAGCGTCGCTCTTTTTTGTTCGTCTGATGGTTCTTATTTCAACAAAAAGGATACCAAGATCGGATTATGATCAGAGATATAATCCTTCTTGCCCCGTTTATTCCGCAGACCGGAAAGAACCTGATAGGTTTTCGGCTCGATCTCTTTGCCGTTGGTGAAAACATAATCAATAATCATCGGCGGAACCAAACGGCCCAAGTTATTCAAGGTCACATCCAGGTTGGTGATGTCCACCAATTCCCGGAAGTCCTTGGTAAATTCCTTCATGGCATTATGGCCGGCGGAGCCGATCTGCATATTGAAATCGGCGGTATAGAATACCGGCATATCCAGATCCTTGGTCATTTTTTGCAGCAGAGCGGCGGAATTGCAGTGGCATTGGTCGCTGAAATCGAAGTGGGTATTTAAAAAGGCCATCTTCCGCTTGGTGCCTTTATGCTGCAGCACCACCAAAGAAGCAATGCGCAGATATTGAGCATCCCAGCCCTTGCCTTCCTTTTCGGGGGTATCGGAAAGCCAGAAGTGCTTTTCCTCCAGCAGATCGAATTTATCCTCCCGCCAGAAGATAGGGGTGCCCTCCAGGGCCTTTTCGCCCCGATATTTCAAGGCGCCCTTGAAGCCCGCCAGTCGGTTGAATTTTTCTTCAAATTTGGGAGTGAATTCCTGCAAACCCACCACATCCGGCTTATGGGCCTTGATCAGTTCCCGCACCCAGGAAGCCCGTGTGGAGGTTTCGGCGGTGAAATCCGGGGAACCGCAGCAAACATTAAAGGTCATCAGCTTGATCCGTTCCCGGATCTGAACTTCGGAATAAACACCAAAATGATCAGTGGGGAACATTCCATCCACCGTATCATCCATCCGTTTGCTGGTGATACATTCCACCGTTTCGGGGGTCACGAAGCAAAAATCGATCAAAGAATTCTTTTCTTCCGGCTTATAACCGTGGAAGGTGGTGCGAAGGTCCTTCGCCGTGGCCATATTCACGTCGGTGAGTTTTTCTGCCAGTAACTTATAACCCGCCGATTCGGGGCGCATATTGAAATCGGCGGTGAGAATGGCGGCGTTGGCGTCCATCACCCGCATATGTTCTAAAATCAATTTGCCGCTGGCCACCTGGCAGGGGTCACTGAAGCCGTAATGGGTGTTGAAGAAAAGGAAGGTGTTGCCATCCTGTTTATCAAACAACTTCACCCACAAACAAATGCGGTAACAACCCCAACTGTCCCAGCCCTGTGATTCAATATCCGGGGTATCGGAGAGCCAAAAATAACCCTTGTCCAGGCAATCAAACCGACTCTTTCGCCACATAATCGGAGTAGCCTCCAGATTATGCTCCGCCCGATATTTATTGAAAATTTCGTATTCCGCACCGTAATCGACGGTCAGATGCTCCATCCAACGGGGCACTACCTCCTGAAAGCCGTAAAGATCGGCATCATATTTTTCCAAAATAGTCTTCAGGCGAGGGGCCCGTTCGTCGATACTGTTGCCGTTGGGGTCGTTGGCGCAACGTAAATTAAAGGAAACAACTTTCAACATTTTTTATACCTCACAGTAAGTCCTTCAAAACATCCCGCATATAGTCCGCAAACAATGCATAACCCTTCGGGTTAAAATGAACCTGATCTTTATAGTAAATATCTTCTCTGATCTTATCATAATCGCCGATATCTTCCGAATTTTCAAACAGGAACGGGGCATTCTGAAGGGGTACAAAAATACAATCGGGGGTCTCTTGACAGAATAATTCCAACAAATGGTTATATTCCGCCCGAATTCGGGTGCCGGAATTGGTCACGCCTTTTTTCTTCAGGGTGGGGACAGAGGACAAACAATAGATGGGAATACCGGGGAAATCCGCTTTAATATATTGAATCACCCGCGCCTGAATATCAATAATTTCCCGCGCGCTGTAGGCATAGGCCACGTCGTTACCGCCGGTGGCCAGCACCACCGCCCGGGGCTCATAGGGAAGCAAGGCCCGATGGTAATAATACAAAAGATCGTCGGCAGAGCTGGTGCCGAAGCCGTGGTTCAACAGCGCCGGGCTGCCGTCCCGATTCAGCACCAATTCCTCGATGCCGGGGTTTTCCCACTTATTCCCGGTGATACACCGAGTGAACAGAGAATGTCCATAGAGCAGAATTCTGCCCTTCATCATGGGCCGAGCTTCAAATTGCTGAATTTCTTTTTCAAAACGTTTTACTTCTAATCTGGAACCAAACATACTTTTACTCCTTTCAAATAACGGGGTTCGCCAAAGCGACTTCCCCATAAACACCAAAATGATCCGAAACGTATTTTCCATCCACCAGATCTGTCATCACCTTATATTTCAGCGGAACTGTCATTCCCGGGGTGATAAAGATATAGTCGATAATATCGTTGGAAGTACCTGTGTATTTGCCGGTAGAGGTCGCTGTCTGATCGTCTTCCAGCTGTGTGTTTAAATCCACAAAACTGTTTTCCATTTCCAGATAAGCAATCTCCATCGGGCGCAAATTAAAGTCCCCTACGCAGAAAACGGGGAGTTTAGAAAACCCGCCCATGGCCTTGGCCTTGCGAATCATCAGTTTGACACTGTTTGTCTGGGGGAGTTCGTCAAAATCCAGATGGGTGCTCATAAAAATAAACTCCGCCCCCGTGGCCTTCACCTTCAACTTGACCCAGGTACAAATGCGGTAATAATCGGCGCCCCAGCCCTTACTCTCCTGGTCCGGGGTTTCTGAAAGCCAAAAATACCCTTGGTCTGTTAATTCAAATTTCTCTTTTTTCCAAAAGATCGGCGTGGCTTCCTTGCTGCTCCGCGCCCGATATTGAAGAAGATAGTCATAATCTTTTAAATCGTTGGGCAGATAATTCATCCACTTGGGAACCACTTCCTGAAACCCGATCACGTCGGGGTCATACTCCTCCAACACCTGTTTCAGCCGAGGTGCCCGCTCCTTGATGGAATTGCCGTCCGGATCGTCTGCGGAACGGATGTTATAACTCACCAGCTTCAGCTTGTTGGCTTCATCATAGGTCACCTGAACCTGTTCCTCTTCCTGATCTTCGGGTTCCTCTTCCTCGGAGTCCTCTGACGAAGCTTCTTCCCTCTTTTCTTCCTCTTCGGGTTGTTCCTCTTCCTCTTCGGATTCCTCTTTTTCAGCAGGTTTTTCCTCTTGCTCTTCCTTTTCCTGCTCCGCAGGTTCATCCTGCTCCTCTTTGAGGTTCTCTTTTTCCTGTTCTTCAGTTTCTTCCTTTTGGTCTTTAGCGTCCACCGAATCGGAAACCTCAAATTCAAAGCCTTCTTCCGCCTTGCAGCCGGCCAAGATCCCCAGAACCATGACAAAAACCATCAAAAACAAACTGATTCTTTTCATAATTTCCCTCCCACAGGTCGCTATGAATTTATTTTATCACATTAATTTTCCAATGTCAAAAAAACGCCCACACCTTTCGGTGCAACCGACTTTTCCTTTGTTCGCAATTTAACCAGGATTTCTCAAAGACGCTAACCGTCCCCTATCTTCTTGTATTTTATCTTTGCTACAAGTATTAACGGCATTTCTTTAGCAGGGAGGGAGAAATACCGAATTTTCGTTTAAAGCGTTTGGAAAAATAAAAAACATCGCAATATCCGAGATATTCTGCAATCTCGGTGAGATTCATGCCTGTATTGTTGATGAGTTCCCGTGCATAATAAAGTTTTTCGCTGTTGACGTATTCGGTCACTGTCATTCTCAAATGCTTTTTGAAAAGACGCCCCGCATAAGAAGCAGAAATGCCGCAAGCATTACAAAGTTCCTCCATACCGAAGGCGCGAGTCAGATTTTTCTTGATAAAAAAGATCATACGATTTAGGGCGGCAGGTTGACTGTCGCTGTGCCTCTGCTCTGCTATTTCGGTTAAGATTAACAATATTTTCAAAAACTCACATTCCAGCATCCGTTGCCCGATGGTGCTGCCACGGGCATGGTAATCGGTACAGGCGATAACGCTATTGTAAATTTGGCGAAAATTTTGCCCAGTATGGGTTTGTTCCAGAAAGTAGATGCAGGGATCTTCGATTGGCGACAAACGAAAGGAAAAACGAAGGGATATCGGTGTCGGAATAGAAAAGTCGGAAGGCCGGAGTTGGCCACTGAAATGATAAAAATAATATTCGCAAGACTCATTAGTATGCGCCTTATAAAGAGTATTGGCGGGGATGATCAGCACGTCGCCTGTTTGTAGGGCATAGGAGGTTTCGGCAAACTGAAACTCCGCCTCCCCATCGATGATCAGCACCAACAGGTTTTGTAAAAGGGATCGACCGTTGTGCTCCCAGCCCTTCGTTTGCTTCATCCGACCGAAGTAGAAGCAATGAATTGTTTCGGATATGTTTAAAGAATACATCTTACATCCCTCCGTTTTCTTCAATAATACAAACGTTTTTAAAGTTTGTCAATCATTTAGTTCAGAATAATACAAAAAATATGCAGTATCGTCCATTTTGTTTTTTATACGAAAGAACTATACTAAAAAACAGAAAGGAAGTGTTTACTTTGAAAATACCGTTTGAATGTCACAAGACACTGCGAGGGAAGAATTTTTCGCCATCCATGTCCGGCGATTTCTGGCGTGTTTATTTGGATGATTGCCGTTTGGGCGGCAACCGTGAACTGGCCGTTTATTCCTCTGAACAATCGGCACCTTTGGTTGAAATTGAAGAGGATCGGATCTGTTATACCTATCCCACACTTAAGGCTGAGGATGGCACGATCCACGCCATTCGCCTCACTTTAATACAAACACTGGTTGACGGCGTTTGGCAGTATGCTGCCACCATGGAAAATCAAAGTGAGGTGCGGTTGAATGAGCTACAGTATCCTTTTTGGCAGTTTGATCGGATCAACGGCAGTTTTTCCGAGGATATTTTGTATCTACCGGAAGGATTAGGACGCCGTGTTGTCAATCCCCATTCCTATACGGCCGCCGCCCATACCGAGTATATGGCGGCCGATTATAAAAATATCGTGCGGATGTATCGATACCCCGGTTCATTGTCGATGCCATGGATGGTGCTGGAAAGCGGTGAAATGAGCTTGTATCTTGGCTGTCATAATAAAACGTGGCGTTATTTTTCTTTCGTTACTGAAACCGAGCCGCGGGAAGCAGATCGGGAATGCTTCATTATGGGGATCTGCTCCTATCCTGCCGTTTGCCCGGGAGAGTGCCTGACTTATGACGGAATGACTGCCGCGCTGTTTGACGGAGATTGGCGGGAGGCTGCGAAGTTTTATCGTAGCTGGGCTGAGCGCACTTGGCTGATGCCGATCAAAAAGAAAGAGTCCATCCGCCATCTGTATGGCTGGCAGCGGATCATTTTAAAGCATCAGTTTGGCGACGTTTATAATACCTATCACGATCTGGTGCGCATCTATCAGGAGGGTGCCAAATACGGAATCAACATGATCTTGCTCTTTGGTTGGTGGGAGGAAGGGATGGATAACGGCTATCCCAATTATCAACCGAGCGAAGAATTGGGCGGCGCAGAAGCCTTGAAGCAAGCGATCAAGGAGATCGAAGCGTTGGGAGGCCGTGTAATTTTGTATTCCAACGGCCATATCATCGATCGGGCGACCGATTATTATAAAACCGAGGGTCATCGGTATACCATGAAGGATATCGAGGGCAATGAGTATATCGAAAAATATCAATTTTCCAATTCGGGTACGGTGCTGAAGTTAGGGCATAAGTCCTTTGCCGGAGGATGCTACGGCACCAAGGAGTGGGCCGATAAGGTAGAGGAGCTCGCAAAGCGTCAGCTTTCTTTCGGGGCCCGCGGTAATTTCTTTGACCAGCTTGCTTGTGGCTTCAAGCTCTGTTTTGACACAACTCATGCACATGGAAACCGCATCGACGCGGAACCGAAGCTTCGCCTTCAGGCAATCAAACGAATGAAAGACAATCTGAAGGCAGACGACTGGTTTGGGACCGAATGGGTCGATGACCGTATTACGGCCGAAATGGATTTCACGCACGGCTGCGGTTTTGCGATGGCTTATAAGCCGGACGCTTATCCACATTTGTTTCGTTATACCTTTCCTGAACACACTGTATCTCAGCGCGGACTTCACGATGAGCGGATGGATTGGGAAGCGCAACTCAACTACTCCTTCGTTCATGGCCTGATCTTCGACGTTGCTTTGTGGCGGTGTCGTATTAAGAGTATTGACGATCTGCCCAATTATGGAAAAAAAGTCGGCGAGCTGGTCGAACTGCGAAAGGCTTATTTGGATCACTTCACCCTCGGCAGTTATGATTTCTTAGAACTTCCTAAGAACGTTTGGGGTGCAAAGTATACTTATAATGGAAAGAGCATCGCCGCCCTTTGGAATAATTCTGAATCTGAATTTACTATGGCAGATAAGACGATCCCACCTAATACAGTCAAGGTCATTAATTTGAATTAAAATGCCCTTTGCAACTTTCTGGATAGTAACCTAAAAAGCGGATATTAATCATAACCACCAGTAAACTGGTGGCTTGTACAACCCCTAGAAGGGGCAATTACAGACTTAGCCTCT
>JAZOXD010000203.1:0-1897 GCA_045659565.1 Eubacteriales bacterium
AGTTGGGCGGGTGCGATATCCAGCACGGTTTTACAGCCGGTTTCGCCCTTTTGAGCCAGGCGATAAGCCGCCCGAGCATAAGCCACCAACACGCTGGAGGTGAATTCGGGGTTGGAATCCAGCTGCAACTTATATTCGATGATATGGCGGTTTTCATTATTCAGGCCCGTAACCCCACTACGGAACACCACACCCCCGTGGGGAATGCCCCGATGGTCACGGTCCAGTTCCTCTTGGGAAATAAAATGCACGGTGGTATCATAATCGGCAAAGTAGTTGGGCATTGTTACGATAGCCTTTTCGATGGCCTTCAAGTCGGCCCCTTCATCGGCCACCACGAAACATTCACGGGTATGTTTCTGGCGGGTGGTCAGTTCGGGAGTTTCACCCCGGCGCACCTGCTCCAAGGCCGCTTCCACCGGAATGGTATATTGCCGGGCATCGGCCACACCGGGGATCCGGCGGATGGCATCGGAATGGCCCTGGCTCACGCCCTTGCCCCAGAAGGTATAATCGCTGCCGTTAGGCAACACCGCTTGACCGTAGGCCCGGTTCAAGGAAAACATTCCGGGATCCCAGCCCACGGAGATCACACCCACGGTGCCTGCTTTTTGGCACACTTCGTCTACCCGTGCGAAATGTTCGGGAATCTTAGCGTGGGTATCAAAACTATCAATTACGTTAAAATAAGCGGCCATTGCGGGGGTTTGTTCGGGAAGATCCTTGGCGCTTCCGCCGCAAAGGATCATTACGTCGATTTTATCCTTCATTTGTTCCGCTTCTTCCATTTTATAAACGGGGGCGTTGGTGGCGGTGACAAGAGAGGCGGGATCCCGACGGGTGAATACTCCCACCAGTTCCATATCCTCTGCGTGGCACACAGCGCTTTCTACCCCACGGCCCAGGTTACCGTAGCCTGCAATTCCGATTCTGATTTTCATATTCAAAACCCTTTCTGCTTTTAATAGAACTATTATAGACCAACTCCCTGCTTTTCGTCAACAAAAAATACGGTGAGTTTCTCTTTTTTAAAAAATCTTTACAATAGAATTATTCTTCTGTATAATGACATTAGAAAAGAGGTGGCTGAATGAATATTGAAACCTTACATCAAGGAGATCTGGCAGAATTACTTACTTTTTTAAACAAGGTTTTTGGCCACGATCCCGATTCCCATTTTTTTGAAAAAAAGCTCCCTAAAATGTGGATCGACGATGAAGAACATTTAGAAAAGCACCTTGCCATCCGCCAAGAGGGAAAAATGATCGCCACAGTAGGGATCTACCCCTTCCCCGTAACCATCAGCGGCCAAAAATTCACCTTTGCCACGGTGGGGAATATGGGCACTGCCGACGAAGCCCGCGGAAAAGGGTGTATGACCGCTCTTTATGAAAGGGCCAACCGTATCCTGGAAGAAAAGGGGATCGCCGTGGCCCGATTAGGCGGATTGCGTAGTCGGTACGATCGCTTTGGTTACGAGCCCTGCGGGAATTTATATCGGTTCATATTAACCCATCGCAACGCCACAGACTATTTAAAAAATCACCCTACCCCTGATTTTATTTTTAAAGCCGTTGGCATCAGCGATCAGGAAGAGCTGGCCGCAATCCGCCGATTATACAGCGGCAACGGCATCGCCGCAGACCGCGGGGACGACCGAGATCTTTACTTCACGCTGAACGTTAACCAAAGTATTCCTTACGTGGTTTATCTGGATCAAAAGATCATAGGCTACTTTACGTTGCGTAAAAATCGGATCTGCGAATCGGCGGCGGAGAGCCCTGATCTATTGGCGGGGATGCTATGCCGTTTTAATGCAGAATACGGGCAGGAACTGGCCGTCTATCTTCCCCCTGACCACCCGAGGAATTTGAAAGCACTGGCAGATTTTTGCGAA